>NZ_JBGMOE010000225.1:0-27099 GCF_041424195.1 Tardiphaga sp.
TCGGTCACGACGGGCGTCAGCAAATGCGGGATGCCGTCATAGACGGAGAGTTCGAGCATCTTCGGATCGACCATGATCAGACGGCACTGATCCGGCCGCAGCCGGTAGACCAGGCTGAGAATCATGGTGTTGATGGCGACCGACTTGCCCGAGCCGGTGGTACCGGCGATCAGCATATGCGGCGTGCGCGCGAGATCGATAATGATGGACTCGCCGCCGATATTCTTGCCGAGGCAGAGCGGGAGTTTGATGCCTTCGTTGTTGTCCTGCACGGTCAGCAGTTCGCGCAGGTATACGTTCTCGCGATGGGCGTTCGGCAGTTCGATGCCGATGGCGTTGCGGCCCGGCACCACGGCGACGCGCGCGGACAGCGCGCTCATCGAGCGCGCGATGTCGTCGGCGAGGCCGATCACGCGCGACGACTTGATGCCCGGTGCGGGTTCGAGTTCGTAAAGCGTGACGACGGGGCCGGGATTGGCCTTGACGATTTCGCCGCGCACGCCGAAGTCCTGCAGCACGCCTTCCAGCGCGCGCGAATTGGCTTCGAGCTCGGCCTTGCTGAGCGGCTTGCGATCGGCCGCCTTCGGCGCGGTGAGCATGCCGACGGAGGGCAGTTCGAACTTGCCGTTGGATTTGCGCACCGGCTGCTTGGCCGAGGATTTTTTGCGCGCCTTCGGGGCGGGTTCCTCTTCCTCTTCTTCTTCCTCATAGTCGTGCTCTTCGTCTTCGTCGTGGACGCTCTCGTCTTCGTCATGCGGCGCAATTGACGGACTGTTGCGGCGACCGCCGAGATTGGGCTCCTGACGCTCGAAGGATGCCGCGCGCGCCTTGGGTTCGCTCGCGACCATCTTGCCGTAGATCAGCGAGAGCAACCGGCCGAGACGCGCTTTCGCGCTCATGACGGCGTGCGCGGCCCAGCCCAGCGAGACAGAAATTGAGCCGCGATCGCGGGTTTCGTCTTCCTCGAACGGCTCGTCGTCTTCCTCAATGTCGATTTCGGCGAATTCTTCCCTGGCGCGCGCGCCATAGCCGCAGGCGATGAAGAAAGTCACGATCATCGCCGCGCAGAGAATGAGGCCGAGCACGAAGCGATAAATGAAGCCGACGGGGCCGAAGACCACCGCGGGCGCGCGAAACAGCGCATCGCCGACCACGCCACCGACGCCGGTCGGCAGGGGCCACGATCCGCCATGCTGCCAGCAGCTGGCAAAGCCTGATGCGATGATGGTGCACAAAACCCAGCAACCGATGCGCAGTGCCTCGCGGTCGAAATGACGATGCGTCATCATCCGCCAGCCCCAGACGGCGATGGTGAGAATCATCATGATCGCGCCAAGGCCGAGGATCTGCATCAGCAGATCGGCACCGATCGCGCCGGGATAGCCGACAACATTGCGGATCGCACGCGATGTTGCGTGGCTCAGGCTTGGGTCCTGTACCGACCAGGTCATCATCGCTGCTGCTGCAACACCCGCTGCGCAGACCAGGCCGAAGCCTGTGAGTTCGCGCAGCCGTCGTCCCAGCATCTCGCGAATCGACGCGGGCAGGTGGCCGACGAGAGGAATGACGCGTTCGATCGTGGTGCTCATACCGGAGTGCTCATGCGCCCTGCATTAATCCAGGATCTTCAATTCAAAATCTTCACCAGCCGATGCAAAGCCTCGGCTGTCGTTTCACTGTCCTGCACCATGGCCAAACGAATATAGCCGGCGCCGGGATTGCTGCCGTCGGCCTGCGGGCGCGCCAGATAACTTCCGGGCACCACGCGCACGCCGCCGTCACGATAGAGTCTCACCGTGGCCTCCTCGTCCCCGCCATGGGCGGAGACATCGAGCCACAGACAGAAGCCGCCGGCTGGCCGCTTGTAGCCGTAACGATTGCCGAGGATCTGATCCGCGAGATCGAATTTCAAACGATAGAGCCTGCGGTTCTCTTCCACATGCGCCTCGTCGCTATAGGCGGCGATGGCGACCTGCTGCAGCGGCCCCGGTACTTGTGGTGCGGCCACGTTGCGCAGTTCATGAAACGCACTCAGGAATTTCTTGTCGCCGGCGACGAAGCCAACGCGCATGCCGGGCAGGTTCGAACGCTTGGACAGCGATTGGAACGCAACGACATTGGCATAGTCAGGCCCGGCTGACGCCAGCATGCTGCCTGGGGCCGCCTGCGTGTAGATTTCCGAATAGCATTCGTCCGACAGCACGATGAAGCCGTAGCGCAATGCGAGGTCGTGCAACTTCCTGAAGTAAGCGGGCGTCGCGACGGCGCCCTGCGGATTGGCCGGCGAGGCGACGTACATCGCAACAGTGCGTGCCAGCGTCGCCTCGTCGAGCGCATCGAGATCGGGAAGGAAGCCGTTGGCCACTGTGGTTGGCATGAAGATCGGCTCGCAACCTGCGGCGCGCGCACCGGCGCCGTAGGCTGGATAGAACGGGTTCGGCAGCAGGATCGCCGGCGTGCCTTTGCGTGGGCCGACAAAGCGCGCGGCCGTGATTGCGGCGAAGAACAGGCCTTCGCGGCTGCCATTCAGCACCAGCACTTCGGTTTCGGGATCGAGGGCGCGCGGGAGATTGAAGCGCGTACCCATCCATGTGGCTGCGGCGCGCCGGAACGGCTCGATGCCCCTGGCGATCGGATAGCGACCGAATTCTGCGATGTGCTTGGCGAGGACCGGCCCGACGAAATCCGGCACCGGGTGCTGCGGTTCGCCCAACGACAGGGTGATCAGCGGTTGGCCGGGCTGATACGGCGCCAGCAATTCCGTCAGCCGCGCAAACGGCGAACGCTCGCCATCGGGTCCAGCCGAGGTCCGGCTGCCAGCGCCATGCGCCGCGGAAGGAGGAGCGGTGAGTGCCATCAGGAAAACGCCAGTACTTTCAAGGCAGCCGATCGCCCCATGAGATCGGCCCAAACGAGATCAAACCACCATAGATACGGCGAGGTTAAGACGCGATTAACCATCGAGGGGCCCGCCTTGCTATCACGTGTTCAGCGACCGTCCAGGCCTATGCGGGGATCAGAATGCCCCCCAAAAAGTGAAAGGCTCCAGCTTGCGCTGGAGCCCTTCGACGGTTGGAACATTGCCGGGTAGTGCCCCAACCGATCCCTTTGTGAGCATCCCGGATCGATGATCCGGGATGGCTCGTGACGCTTACATGTTGTAGGCGCGTTCGGTGTGCTCGGTGACGTCGAGGCCTTCGCGCTCGACTTCAACATTGACGCGGAGACCGACGATCACGTCGACGACCTTGAACAGGATCGCCGAACCGACGCCCGACCAAACCAGCGTGGTCGCGACAGCCTTACACTGTGCGATCATCTGGGTGACCATGTCGTAGTCGCCGATCTTGCCGGCGACGTAGTCCATAACGCCCGTGCCGCCGAGGGCCGGGTTGACCAGGATGCCGGTGCCGAGCGCGCCGATGATGCCGCCGACGCAATGGACGCCGAATACATCGAGCGAGTCGTCATAGCCGAGCGAGTTCTTCACGACGGTGCAGAAGAACAGGCAGACGACGCCTGCGACCAGACCGAGAACCATCGCGCCCATCGGACCCGAGAAGCCGCAGGCCGGGGTGACGGCGACGAGGCCGGCAACCGCGCCCGATGCTGCGCCGAGCAGCGACGGGTGACCCTTGGTCATCCACTCCGCGAACATCCAGGCCATCGCCGCAACCGCGGTTGCGAGGAAGGTATTGGTCATCGCGAGAGCGGCAGTGCCGGAGGCTTCGAGGTTCGAACCGACGTTGAAGCCGAACCAGCCGACCCACAGCAGGGACGCACCGATCATGGTCATGGTCAGCGAGTGCGGAGCCATCAGCTCCTTGCCGTAGCCGGTGCGCTTGCCGATGATCAGGCAGCCCACGAGGCCAGCAATGCCGGCGTTGATGTGAACGACGGTGCCGCCTGCGAAGTCGAGAGCGCCCCACAGGAACACCTGACCGGCATCGGCCATGACTTCATCAAGCTTGGCCTGAGCCGCAGCCTTCGCATCGGGAGCCGCAGCCGCAACAGCCTTGGCGGCTGCCACGATGGCGTCCGGACCAGCCCAGTACCAGACCATGTGCGCGATCGGGAAGTAGATCAACGTCACCCAGAGCGGGATGAACAGTGCAATCGCGGCGAACTTGGTGCGTTCTGCGAAGGCGCCGACGATCAGGCCGGGGGTAATGGCCGCAAAGGTCATCTGGAAGCAGAAGTAGACCAGCTCCGAGATGTTGGCGTCTGCGGTGAACGAAGCAGCCATCGAGTCAGGCGTCACGCCGGCGAGGAACGCCTTCGAGAAACCACCGATATAGGCCGAACCGCCAGTGAAGGTGATGCTGTAGCCGTAGAGAGCCCAGATCACCATCACGATGCAGGCGGTGTAGAGAACCTGCATCAACACCGAGAGCATGTTCTTGGAACGGACGAGGCCACCGTAGAACAGAGCGAGGCCCGGGATGGTCATCAACAGTACCAGCACCGTCGAGGTCATCATCCAGGCGTTGTCGCCCTTGTTGACCGTCGGGTCGGCGTAAGCCGCAGTTGCGGCGAACAGGCCAACGGCAAGTGCCGCCAATCCCGCGCCAGAGGGACGCTTAAACGTCATTGTGTTTGACTCCTGATTGAAGAATGGGTGAGCGCGAAATCCGAGGAATTCGACTTAGAGGGCTGCAGCATCGGCCTCGCCGGTGCGGATGCGAACCGCGTGGTCGAGGTTGATGACGAAGATCTTGCCGTCGCCGATCTGGCCGGTCTTGGCGGCCGTGGTGATGGCTTCGATGGTCTTGTCGACCTGATCAGAGGCGACAGCCACCTCGATCTTGATCTTGGGCAGGAAGCTCACCGCATATTCAGCGCCGCGATAAATTTCCGTATGGCCCTTCTGTCGGCCATATCCTTTGACTTCCGTCACCGTCAAACCGTGAACGCCAATGGCGGTCAGGGCATCACGGACTTCCTCAAGCTTGAATGGCTTGATGATCGCCATAACAATTTTCATGGGTCCTATCCCCGCTTGGGCCCGACCGAAAACCGACCGGGCGATCTCGACTGAGGTTCACCACGCGGAGAAGTTCACTACGCGGGCACAGCCAGACCAGATAGAATCAAATGCCGTGCCAGATCGGCGGAATTCTCTAACGGTTTATGAATCCCCAGCTTTTCGCGTTTCTCACGCGATGAGACAGAGTGCGCTATTCGGTCGCGCCCAAACTCTAGTCAATTATGCCCAAAAGGGAAGCATGACAGGCTCCCGACATATTCCTGCTTAGGCGGCGGGCAGCCAAGAGGTGTCCGAATACGCCAACTCGAGGCAAAAAAACCGAAATTGTCTAATCTGCAGGCCTTCCAACTGACGCGCGTAGAATTGGCGTGGCTCAACCGGACAGGGCCGGAGAGCCTTTCGGGCGCATTCAAGCGAACTGGGAGCAGCTTCGGTTGAAAGCCCGGCGGGCGCCGGCTTGTTGCCTAAAGCGCGTCGCTGTCGGTCTCGCCGGTGCGGATACGCAGGGCGTGGTCGATCGGGGTCACGAAGATCTTGCCGTCGCCGATCTGGCCGGTCCGGGCTCCGGTGGAAATGACCTCGACCGCCTTGGCAGCGAGGTCGGACGCCACAGCGATTTCGAGGCGCAGCTTGGGCAGGAAATTCACGATATACTCGGCGCCGCGATACATCTCGGTATGACCCTTCTGCCGGCCATAGCCCTTCACTTCGGTCACCGTCATGCCGTGGACGCCAATGGCCGTCAGAGCCTGACGCACTTCATCGAGCTTGAAGGGTTTGATGATCGCGACCACGAGCTTCATGCAGGCTTCCTCTTCGGGGGCGGTGTCCGACCCTGCTTACGCAATCAGACAGCTTTATGCCATCCCCGTTGGCATGGCGCGCCGAAATTGGGCGGCAATCCTGCCTTCAGGGCGGGCCGTTTGCACGCCAGGACGGCGAAGCGGTAATCGTGGCTGGAAGCGCAGAGACTTAGGTCGCCGGCTTCTCGCGTCGCTCGCGCACTGAGCCCTCCTGCGCCACGGTCGCCACCAGCGTGCCGTCGGGCTTGAAGATCAGGCCGCGCGCGAGGCCGCGACCGTTCTGGGCGCTCGGCGAATCCTGGCTGTAGAGCAGCCATTCGTCGGCGCGGAACGGGCGGTGAAACCACATGGCATGGTCGAGGCTGGCGGCCATCGCCTGACCGTCGAACAGCGTGCGGCCATAGCGGGCCATAATGGAATCGAGCAGCGAAAAGTCCGACGCATAGGCCAGTGCGCACATGTGGAGTGCCGGATCGTCCGGCAGCTTCGCGGCGGTGCGAATCCAGAAATTGATGCGGCCCTCTGGAATCTTCTCGCCGGCATAACGCTGAAATTCCACCGGACGCAGTTCGATCGGGCGGTCGGACTCGTAATAGCGGCGGATGAAATCGGGCATCTTCTCGATGATCGGATGCTTCGACAGTTCTTCCGCAGTGAGCTTGTCCGGCGGTGGCACGTCCGGCATCGGATCCTGGTGGTTGAACGAGTCTTCCTCCTCAGCATGGAACGACACCATCATCGAGAAGATCGCGTGGCCGTGCTGGATCGCGGTAACGCGCCTGGTCGAATAGCTCTTGCCGTCGCGCAGCCGCTCGACCTCGTAGACGATCGGAATCTGAGGATCGCCGGGCAGGATGAAATAGCAATGCAGCGAATGCGGCATGCGGCCTTCGACGGTGCGGCACGAGGCCACCATGGCCTGCCCGATCACCTGGCCGCCGAACACCCGTTGCCAGCGCGTTTTCGGGCTGCGGCCGCGGAACATGTTCACCTCGATGGTCTCGAGATCGAGGATATCGATCAGATCGATCAGGCTCTTGGACATGTCGGCATCTTTCCGTCGGCGGCAATATTAAGGGAGGTTTACCAAGACCTTGGCCATACGGGCCCCGGTCTCGTTGCCGCCCTTGTTTCGCGTTCCTGTTTCGCCCAGCTATAAGCGCGTGGCAACAGCGAGAACGGATATCATGGCGGCACAACGAGGCATTGTCATCGGCGGGGGAGCGTTTGCCGGGCTGGCGCTGGCTTTGGCGTTGCGCCAGGGGCTTGGCCCGGATCTGCCGATCATTGTCGCCGATCCCGCGCTGGCGGCCAGGCCGAGCCGCGATTCCCGCGCGACAGCCATCGTTGCCGCCTGCCGCCGGCTGTTTGATGCCCTCGGCGTCTGGGACGCCGTGGCCGCCGAAAGCCAGCCGATCCTCGACATGGTCGTCACCGATTCCAAACTGGAGGACGCGACCCGTCCGACCTTCCTGACTTTCGGTGGTCATGTCGAGCCGGGCGAGCCGTTCGCCCATATGGTCGAGAATCGCCGGCTGATCGACGAACTCGTGATCCGCGCCGAAGCGGCGGGCGTCGACCTGCGCGCGACTGCGGTGACGACATTCGATTCACGGGCCGACGGTGTCAGCGTCACGCTCGGGGATGGCAGTGTGATTGAGGCTGGCTTGTTGGTCGCCGCCGATGGCGCGCGCTCGAAGCTGCGCGAGCGTGCGGGCATCGCGACCCATGGCTGGGACTATGACCAGTCCGGCATCGTCGTCACCGTCGGCCATGAGCGCGATCATGATGGACGTGCCGAAGAACACTTCCTGCCCGCCGGGCCGTTTGCGATCCTGCCTTTGACTGGCAAGCGTTCGTCGCTGGTGTGGACCGAGAAGCGCACGGAAGCCGCGCGCATCATTGCATTGCCGGACGATGAATTCCATGCGGAGCTCGAACAGCGCTTCGGCCTGCACCTTGGCGAGGTCAAGGCGCTCGACAAGCCGCGGGCCTTTCCACTCGGCTACTTCGTCGCGCGCTCCTTCATCGGTGAACGGCTGGCTCTGATCGGCGACGCCGCGCATGTGATCCATCCGATCGCAGGGCAGGGACTCAATATGGGTCTCAAGGACGTCGCGGCATTGGCAGAGACCATCGTCGATGCTGCGCGGCTCGGCATGGATTTCGGCCAGAGCGATGTGCTGGAGCGCTACCAGCGCTGGCGCCGCTTCGACACCATGACGATGGGTGTCGCCACCAACGTGCTGAATGTGTTGTTCTCGAACGATCTGCCCTTCGTGCGCAGCATCCGCGACATCGGTCTCGGCATCGTCGATCGCCTGCCGCCGCTGAAAGGCGCTTTCATCAAGCAGGCTGCGGGATTGTCGGGCGAAGTGCCGCGGCTATTGAAGGGCGAGGCACTGTAATCAGCACGTCATGCGGTTACGCCGCTCAACGGGGTGAAGGTGTCTGCCTCTTTTCGCCTTCGAACAGCGGGCGCTCACGGGTTAATCCTTCGCCGACGAGATCGAAAAAGGCCCTGACGCGCGCCGTATTCTTCAAATCCGCATGAGTCACGATCCAGAGTTCACCCTCAAGTTCCTTGAGCGGCTCAGACAGTGCTCTTGCCACACCGGCGTCGTGATCTGCGAGATAGCACGGCATTAGCGCGAGCCCGATGCCGGCCTTCGCTGCGACGAGCTGGTTGACCAGACTGTTTGTCCGATAGACGAAGGCATTCGATGGCGCGGCGCGCGACAGCCAGTCGGCAGCTCCGATGCCTGACGTTGTTTCCTCCCAGCCGATCAGGGAATGGCGATCGATCTCGGATGGATTCGATAACGGGCCGCCAATTGCCTCGAGATAGGCTGGGGCGGCATAGAGCCCCCACGCGATGGCCGACAGTCTGCGTCCCCAAAGGTCGCCTTCCTTGGGACGGATAGGACGTAATGCGATGTCGGCTTCGCGGCGCGACAGGCTCAGTACGCGGTTGTCGATCACCAACTCCACGACAATGCCGGGGTGAGTTTGCTGGAACGCGGCGAGAAGCGGCGTCAGCCGGCTATAGGCCAGTGTCTCGGACGACGTGACCGTCAGGCGGCCGGACAGACGATGGTCACGACCTGATATGTCGCGATCAAGCGCCAGCGCCTCGTCCTCCATGCGCTCCGCGCCAGCCGCCATCCGCGCACCGGCCTCCGTCGCTTGGTAGGCGCCGCCTGGAAGTCGTTCGAATAGGCGCACGCCAACCTTGTCCTCCAACGCTTTCAGGCGCCGGAAGGCCGTGGAGTGATCCACGCCGAGTGTGATCGCCGCGGCTGTCAGACTGCCCGCGCGTTGGATGGCGAGCGCCAGCCGAAGTTCGTTCCAATCATCCATGTTGACGAAGATAGCAGTGGGTTTGCTTGCAGTCACGCAAGCGTCGCTGGCGAAACGCCAATGGGACTTGCGTCTGTGCCGGCGCTACCTTGCTGGTGCGATAGCCACCCCACGACGGATGCAATGAAAGATCCAATCATGAAACTCTATTACGCCACCGGTACCTGCTCGCTCTCGCCGCACGTTGTTGCGAACGAAGCCGGCGTCCCGCTTGAACTCGTGCGGGTGGATATCCGGAAATCGCCTCACGTCACCGAGGCGGGCAGCGACTATTCGGCGGTGAACCCGAACGGTTATGTGCCGGCGCTGGCGCTCGATGATGGGACAGTGCTGACCGAGGGCACCGTGATCGTTCAATACCTTGCGGACCTCAAACCCGAAAGCAGGTTGGTGCCACCTGCCGGCACGCCGCAACGCGTTGAGCTGCAATCCTGGCTCAACTTCATTGCCACCGAACTCCACAAGATGTTCAGCCCGTGGCTGTTTCACCCCGAATATGGCGCGCAGGCGGGAGAAGTTGCACGCGCAAAGATCGCAGAGCGGTTGGCGTCGGTTGAGCGCCATCTGGCAGCGGGCAGGCGATTCCTCCTTGGAGAAAGCTTCACGGTGGCCGACGCCTATCTGTTCACGATCGTTGGGTGGTCCAACTTCGCCAAGGTGGATCTGTCCAACTTTCCGCATCTGCGCGACTTCATGGCCCGCGTCGAGGCGCGACCCGCCGTGCAGCAGGCCATACGCGCAGAGAGAATAAAGGTGAGCGCATGACCGTGGATCAGCCAGACGCGCCAGCACTGACGCTCGTAAGCCATCATCTCTGCCCTTACGTGCAGCGAGCGGCCATCGTACTTGCCGAAAAGGACGTCCGTTTCGAGCGGAGCTATATCGATCTCGCGCATAAGCCGGACTGGTTTCATGCCGTCTCGCCGCTGGGCAAGGTTCCGCTTTTGCTTGTCCGGCGCGACGGCAATGACACCGCCGCGATCTTCGAGAGTGCGGTGATCTGCGAATATCTCGAAGAGACGCAGATGGGCGCGCGGCTCCACCCATCCGATCCGCTCGAACGAGCCGGGCACCGTGGCTGGATCGAGTTCGGCTCGTCGATCCTTGCCGATCTGTGGGGATTCGAGACGGCCACCGAAGCGAACAGCTATGAAGCGAAGCGGAAGATGTTGGCCGGAAAATTCGGTCGCATCGAGAACGTGCTAACCGCAGCGCCGTTTTTCGCGGGGCAGCACTTCAGTATGGTCGATGCGGTTTATGCGCCGATCTTCCGCTACTTCGATGTGTTCGATACCATCGCTGACACGGAAGTCTTCGCCCAAACACCCAAGGTTCGGGCGTGGCGCGCAGCGTTACGCGACCGTCCGAGCGTGGCGAACGCCGTCACGGCTGACTACGCTGATCGGTTGCGTGCATTCCTTGCTGAGCGCGACGCACATCTTCTCAAGATCGCAGCATGAGGCAGCCATGAGCCAGGGTGTCGCATGGCTGCTACTGATCGTGGCCGGGCTTCTGGACGTGGGGTGGGCGATCTCGATGAAATATGCCACGGGTTACACCCGACCGGGCTGGACCATCCTGTCGCTGATTTTCCTCGCCACGTTCGTCTACCTGCTCGGCCGGGTTCTGGAGGTTTTGCCGGTGGGATCCGCCTACGCGGTATGGGTCGGGATCGGTGCAGCCGGGACCGTCCTGTTCGGAAGCGTGCTGTTTGGCGAGTCGATGAGTCTGCTGCGCGGCGGCGGGGTCGCCCTCATCGTCGCGGGCATCGTCGCCCTGAGATTTGCGCCGGCATGAGCCGCCACATCAGAAATTCAGTCGATCTTCCGCGCTTCTTCCGGCAGCATGATCGGGATGCCGTCGCGGATCGGATATGCGAGCTTGGCCTGGCGCGAGATCAGCTCCTGCCGGACGGCATCGAATTCGAGTTGCCCTTTGGTTAGCGGGCACACCAGAATCTCAAGCAGTTTGGCGTCGACGGTGCCCTCTGCGCGCTCGATCGATGGTGTGGTCATAGGTGCGCTCCGGTCATGCGGTCGTTGATCATAGCTGATTGTCAGAATTACTGCAGCGGCGGGTCGCCGCTGGTGCGCTTCTTGGCCAGATCCATTTCGGTGACGGCGATCAGGATCTCGGCACGGGTCTTGAGGTCAGGCGCTTCCAGCATCGCCTGCTTCTCTGGCGGGCCATAGGGCGACATCATCGCCAGCGCGTTCACCAATGCCTCGTTAGGCGCCTTGTCGATGCCTTCCCAATCCACTTTCAGGTTGTTGGCCTTGAGGAAGTCGGTGAGTACCGCGAGCAGCGCGGCCCGATCGACGTCGTCTTCGCCCTTGCGTGCGGTGAAATCGTCGATGAAGGGGAAGTAGTCGACCTTGCACTGCCGGTATGCGGTCAGCACCGAGAGTTCCTCCACCACCTCGAAACGGGAAACACCGGTCAATTCGAGGATGTAGCGCCCGTCACCGGATTCGGCGAGTTGGGTGATGCGCCCGACACAGCCGACCTTGAACAGTGCCGGCCTGGCCTCATCCGCCGAATGCGCCGCATCGGGCTGGATCATGCCAATCAGCCGATGCCCGTCGCGAAGCGAATCGTCGATCATCGCGAGATAGCGCTGTTCGAAAATGTTCAGCGGCATCTGGCCGCGCGGCAGGAGCAGCGCGCCCGGCAGTGGAAACACCGGGATCACCTCGGGAAGTTCGGCAGGCCCGCGATAGTCGATATTGATGGGCATGTCCGGTTCCGATTCGTCACGCGAGAAGAATTACGAGAACAGGATAGTCGATAACCGTCTGCGACCGTCAACGGTGGCCTCATCCGTCGGTCCCCAAGCGTCGAAGAACTGGATCAATTGCTTGCGGGCGCCGTCGTCGTCCCATTTGCGGTCGCGCTTGACGATTTCGAGCAGATGACCCGTGGCCTCACTGCGCTGGTTGGCGCCATTGAGCGCGATCGCAAGGTCGAAGCGGGCTTGATGGTCGAGCGGATTCGCGGCGACCTTCTGTTCAAGTTCGGTGACCGGACCGAGCGCACTGGCCTGTTCGACCAGATCGATCTTGGCCTGGACCGCCTTGACTGCGGCGTCCTCACGCTTGGCGGCGGGGACGAGCTCAAGGGTTTGCTTGGCCTGTTCGATGGCGCCGGTCTCGACGTAACAGCGGGCAAGGCCGGCAATGGCCGCGATATTGCCGGCATCGGCGGCAATCACCTCGCCATAGATCGAAGCGGCGGTGGCCGGATCGCCCTCTGCGAGAACGGCTTCGGCTTCCTGCAGCAATTCGGCGGCCGTCGGCTCGGCGCCGGGCATGCCGGCCGTCAGCTTGTCGATGAACGCGTTGACCTGGCTCTCCGGAACCGCCCCCATGAAGCCGTCAGCCGGCTGGCCGTTGACGAAGGCGATGACGGCCGGGATCGACTGGATGCCCATCTGGCCGGGAATCTCCGGATTCTCGTCGATATTCATCTTGACCAGCTTGACCTTGCCCTTGGCGGCGGTCACTGCCTTCTCGATCACGGGGGTGAGCTGGCGGCATGGGCCGCACCACGGCGCCCAGAAATCGATGAGGACCGGCTGACGCTTGGACTCCTCAATCACATCCTGCACGAAGGTGCGGGTGGTCGTGTCCTTGATGAGAGCGGTTGCTGCCTGCGGCGTCGAACCTGCCTGCGGCGCCTGTGCGCCGCCCTGATCAATAATGGTCACGTGAACCTCGCTCGATGTCTGAAAATTTGGCCGCTTTTAGCATGGCCTGAGCGATTAAATGGCGTTCGTGACAGTAATTTGCAATCCGGCCAAATAAGCTTGGCAGGCACCGATTCGAGCCTGAAGGCGATATTTGGCGATTTTGACGTGTTTTCCGGGTAAAATCGGGCTCAAACGGCCATAAATCCCGGTTTAATCGGCGTGATCCGAGATGCAGTGTACCTGTTGCATTCGCCACCGGCATTTGGCATAGGTCTGCGCGTCGGCGGCGAGCAATCGCCGCCTGTCTTCTCGGATGCGGGTGTAGCTCAGTGGTAGAGCACGACCTTGCCAAGGTCGGGGTCGAGGGTTCGAATCCCTTCGCCCGCTCCAGAACTTTCCTGGCATTTTTGGCATTGATTTTATCGACCGCAGGCCGCCGCAAGGCGGCCTCGTTGTTTGTGATCCGCAGCCACGCAGATCCGCCCCGCGTCGCTTGAAATCATCGGGCGTTGGGCAGACAATCCACGGGCGAAGCGGGTACGAGACTGACGATGCCGTCGACCACGGATTCCAACCTGGAAATTGCCAAGCGCGCCAATGATGAGGCGCGGGCGGATTTTGCGACCTGGCTGATGATGGCGAAGCTGAAAAGCCTCGACGCGCTGCCGCAGGAAGCCCAGACATTCTATGCCGGCTATCTCGCGCTGCTCGCACGTGGCAAGCAATCCGAGCCGGCCGCGGCCGAAGCCACCATCCAGACTGTCTACCGCAGCTATTATTCCCGCATGGGCGGCACCGGCACCGCGCCCATCATCAAGACGGCTTCGAGATCAAGACCAATGCCCGACGACCACAATAGCAACGTCACACCTTTCCGCCGGATCAAGCCCAACACGCCGCCGCCGCCGCGCGAAAAGAAGAAGCTGCCGGCAGCACTGATCTTTATCGGGTTGATCATATTGGCTGTGGCCTGGCGCTATCTCAGCAAGGGCAGCCTCTAAAAAGTTTAGCAGTGATAGCATCATAATGCGGTGCGATGCGCCGACTGCATCAGGCCACTGGAACTAACTTTCAAAATAGCTCTTCAGGATGTCGTCGTCATGGCGATGTCTTTCATTTGCGCGAACGTTTGGTTGCGCTTTTCACCAGCGCCATTTGTGCTAGCATCTCACTGTCTGAGAAAATCACAGACCAATAAGTTCGTCCCGAACGTTCAATAAGACATAGCAGCCGCAATGAGCTGCACAGGGAGTGACGCGATGAAATCGATGACTGGTCGATCCGCTGTTGCGTGCGCCGCCATCCTCGCCACGGCGATCGGTATGGCCTCGCTCAATCAAGCCAGCGCACAGCAGAAGCTCAAGAGCTACAAATCCGATACCAAGGAGTTCTGGACCAATCCGCCGGACGACTGGTTCCTCGGCGATGAGACCGAAGCGCAAAAGGGCCTTGCACCGCCGTCGGGTCCGCCGACCGGTGCGTCCGATGCCGAACTCGCAGCCATGATGAAGAAGATCAAGCTGCCTCCCGGGTTCAAGATCGAGGTCTATGCATCCGGCGTGCTGGCCGCGCGGCAGATGGCCTGGGGTGACAAGGGCACACTCTTTGTCGGCTCGTTCGGCCTCGGCAACGTCTATGCGATTACCGACAAGGGCGGCAAGAAAGAGGTCAAAACCGTCATCAAGGGCATGAAGATGCCGACGGGCATCGCCTTCCAGGATGGCGCGCTCTATGTGATCGATATCAACAAGCTGATCAAATACGAGAATGCCGAGGCAAATCTCGACAAGCTTGGTGACGGCAAGGTGGTCTATGACGACATGCCGTCATTCGCGGCACATGGCTGGAAGTATCTCGCGCCTGATAAAGACGGGTGGTTCTACGTGCCGTTCGGACCTCCTTTCAACATCGGTATTCCGCCGACCAGCCTCTCGCAGATCCGCCGTGTCGATCCCAAGACCGGCAATGCCGAAATCGTGGCGCTCGGCGTTCGCAACTCGGTGGGCGGCGACGTCGATCCCCGCACGGGCAAATACTGGTTTACCGAAAATGCGCGCGACTGGATCAGCGACGATATGCCGAGCGACAAGCTCAACATGATCTCGAAGCTCGGCGAGCATTTCGGCTATCCGTATTGCCATCAAGGCAACATGCCGGATCCGAAATTTGCCATGGGGCACCAGTGCTCGGAATTCACGCCGCCGGTGTTGAATCTCGGCGCCCATGTCGCGCCCCTGGGGATGAAGTTCTACACCGGCAGCATGTTTCCTGCCGAATACAAGAACAACATCTTCATTGCCGAGCATGGCTCGTGGAACCGGCACAAGTATCAGGGCGCGCGCATCAAGCGCGTGATTGCTGGGCCGGATGGCAAGAACGCCAAGCAGGAGATCTTCGCCTCCGGCTGGATCGAGGGTGACCAGGGTTATCTCGGTCGTCCTGCCGATATCGTTCTAGCCAAGGATGGATCATTACTGATTGCCGATGATTGGGCAGGCGCGATCTATCGCATCAGCTACGCCAAATAGCTCGTCGTTCCGGGGCGCGTTCTCGGCATAGTCGAGAGCGCGAACCCGGAACCTCGAAATGATTGAGCACACCGGGATTCCGGGTCTGCGCCTCCGTCGGCTTCGCCGACTACCGCGCATCCCGGAATGACGAGTGTGAAGTAATGGAAATGCCCATGATACGTTGCCCGCTTCGTCTTGCGCTAAGTCTTCTTGCATATGTGGTCGCAGCTTCCCCCGCCTCTGCCGCAGATATCGCCGCCGGCAAGGAGAAGGCCGAGCTCTGCAGCGGCTGTCACGGCGAGAACGGTATCTCGCAAATGGAGAACATCCCGTCGCTCGCCGCACAGCCGGATCTGTTTATCCAGTGGCAGCTGGTGTTCTTCCGCTCGGGCACGCGCAAGAACGAACAGATGCAGCCGATCTTGGAGCAGATCGACAACAACGACATCCGCAATCTCGGGGCCTATTTCGCCTCGCTGAAACCGCCGGAGGGCAAGAAGCCCGATGATAATCCGGATCTGTCGGCCAAGGGTGCGCAGGCCGCCGCCGGTCGGCGCTGTGCATCGTGTCACACGGAGAGCTACGGCGGCACCAAAGCGGTGTCACGCATCGCCGGGCAGCGCGAGGACTATCTCGTCAAGGCGCTGCGCGACTACAAGTCCGGCGTCCGCGCCGGTGGCGGTATGGCTGCGATGGCCGAGGTTGCCTATTCGCTAAGTGAAGAAGAGATCACTGCGCTGGCGCATTACCTGGCGCATTTGTGAGGGGGAAGTCCGTAGCCCGGATGGCGATTGGCTCGATCCGGGCTACGTGGTGATGTTTATGCTACGCGCTGATGCTCATACGTCTTGAGGTGCGTATAGATCATCCGCAGCCGCGGCACGGCGACCTTGGCGGCATCGGCGCGGGCGATGACATCTCCGACGATCTGGTCGGCCTCGATCTGCGCCTTGTTGAGGATGTCGCGATACATCGAGGCGGTCATCTTCGAGCCTTCAGCGGTCAGCATGCCCTCGGTGCGTTCCAGGAACGCTGCTCGCGGTGCGAAGCCATTGGCCCTGGCGACGGCGCTCATCTCATCGCGCACGCCGAGGATGAAGTCGCGGCCGCCGGGTGCCGCGACGATGTCGCCGACCGCGCCGCGCATCGCGCTGGTGGCGCCGGCAATCGTCGCCAGGAACACCCACTTCTCCCACATATCCTGCATGATGTTCTCGGAGGCTGTGCCTCCAAAGTTGCCGGTCGCCATGATCGCCGCGATCGCCTTCGCGCGATCCGAGCTGCCGCCCTTGCGTTCGCCGAAGCTCAGCAACTGCATCGGCGCCATCTGCACCACTTCGCGTGCCTCGTTGAGGGTCGCTGCGATCTGGCACTGACCGCCCATCACGTTCTCCGCACCAAATTTCTTCTCCAGCACGTCGAGATGTTTCATGCCGTTCAGCAGCGGAATGATCGCCGTGTTCGGCCCGACGGCGGGCGCGAAAGAAGCAATGGCGTCATCGAGATCGAAGGCCTTGCAGCTCAGCAGCACAACGTCGAACTTGTCGGTGATCTTGTCGGCCTGCACCGTTGGCGGATTCTTCAGCGTGACGTCGCCATGGGGGCTCTTGATGACAAGGCCGGCACTGGCCAGTTCACCGGCGCGCTTCGGGCGCACGAGGAAGGTGATGTCATTGCCGGCCTGCAACAGCCTGCCGCCGAAATAGCCGCCGATAGCGCCGGCGCCGACCACGAGAATACGCATTGGGATGAGTCCATGTTGAATTGGAACGTAAACCTGTCGAACAGTAGCCCGTCACGGCGAGCGAAGCGAAGCAATCCAGTTCCTTGTCGATGCAGGGCTGGATTGCTTCGTCGCAAGGGCTTGGGGGAAAGCTTGGCAGGTCATCTTTCCTTGACCTCGCAATGATTGCTGGGGGTGTAAGCGGACTACCACTTCTCCCCGAACGGCCGAATTTCCAGCTCGAATGTCCAAGCGCTGCGCGGCTGCTGATACAGCTGCCAGTATGACGCGGCGACTGACGCCGGCGGCATCAACAAATCGGGATTGTCGAGCGCCTCCTTGCCCCAGAGCTGCTCGCGGCGCTCGCGCACCCAGGCCGTATCGACGCCGGAATCGATGATCAGATGGGCGACATGGATGTTCTTCGGTCCGAGTTCGCGGGCCATGGCCTGCGCCACGGCGCGCAATCCGAATTTGGCGGAGGCAAAGGCGGCAAAGCCACTGCCGCCGCGCAGGCTCGCGGTCGCACCAGTGAAAAAAATGTTGCCCTGCCCCCGTGGCATCATCAGTCGGGCCGCTTCACGTCCGGCAAGAAATCCGGAATAGCAGGCCATCTCCCACACTTTGCGAAACACCCGCTCCGTTGTCTCCAGGATAGGGAAGTTCACATTGGCGCCGACATTGAAGATGCAGACCTCCAATGGCGCATGCGCATCGGCGTCATTGAGAAAGGCAGCGATCTCGTCTTCCTTGCGGGCATCGAGCGAGCGCGCCACGATGCTGCCGCCCGAGGCCTCAATCTCTGCCACCAAAGGCGCCAGCTTGTCGCCGTTACGGCGGCCGGCAAACACGGTGAAACCTTCGGCGGCGAATTTCTTGGCGATCTCTGCGCCGATATAGTCGCCGGCGCCGATGACTGCGACAGTCGCGTTGCGCTTCTGCATGGTGCCCTCCGTTATTTGCCGGCGCTGGTGATCAGTTCCTCGACCTCGCGCAGCTGTTCCTTGCCGAAGAACATTTCATCGCCGACGAAAAAGGTTGGTGAGCCGAATGCGCCGCGCTCGACGGCGGCCTGCGTGTTGGCGACCAGCACCGCCTTCACCTCCGATTCCTGCCCGCGCGCGAACAGTTTTGCGCCATCGAGACCGGAGTCGGTGAGCGCCTTGATGGCTACTTCGGGGTCATCCATCTTCTTTGGCTCACCCCACATATGATGGAATGCCGCCTCGACATATTTCTCGAACACGCCTTCAAGCTGTGCCGCGATGGCGACGCGCATCAGATTCAGCGTGTTGACCGGGAAGAACGGGTTCATCGTGTAGGGCTTGACGCCAAACCGTTTCACGAATCGCTCGGTCTCGAGCTGATGAAATTCACGTTTGTTCTTGACGCCGGCATAGGTTTCGGCAGGGGAGCGATTGTTGGTGGCCTTGAAGATGCCGCCCAGCAGTACGGGGACGTATTCGAACCTAACGCCGGTGCGTGCCTCGATCGCCGGGATCGCCAGATGGCTGAGATAGGCGTTAGGGCTGCCGAAATCGAACAGGAATTGCGGCGATGTCTTGGTCACGATGGCCTCCCGGACTTTTTATAGGGCCATTGTGGCGCAGCGCGTGCGCTGCGTCCACCGCTTTTATGATGAGCATAATACTCTGGCGCAAGGACGCGTCAGATCAGGCGCTGTATGGTCCGCTTGCGCCACACCAGCATGTAATAGCTCATCTGCAGAATGAACATGGCGCAGAAGGTGATGGGGTAGGCGGCCCAGACGCCATCGAGGCCGATGGTGCGGCTGAGGATGATGGCCGAGGGTACCTCAATGGCGACGATAGCGAACACCAGCAGCGCCAGTGGCGCGAACACCGTTCCGCTGGCGCGCATCATTCCGGAGAATGAGGTGGCCATGCCGAAGAGCACCGAACTCCACAGCACGATGTGAAGCGATCGCTGCGCGAGTTCAAGTACGACGGGATCGACGATAAACAGATTCATGAGGCTGCGGGAGAACAGATAGGCGATCGCCACCAGCCCGCCGGTCAGGACGAGGTTCATCAGCAGTCCCGTGCGCACGATGGCGCCGAGGCGGTCGGTATGGCCGCGGCCGATAGCCTGTGCGCCGAAGATCGAGACCGTGATCGATATGGAGATGGCGGGAAACTGCACATAACTCAAAACCTGATTGACCGCGCCATAGGCCGCTGTAGCGTTGGAGCCGAAGCCGTTGACGAGGCCGAGCAGTACCAGTTCGGCCACCGACATCACGGCCATGCCGGCTGCCGAGGGAATGCCGATCCGCAACACCTTGCGCAGCAGCGCGCCGTCCAGCCGGATGCTGCGCAGGAATTCTGCGTCCGGCGCGAGCGCGTGATGTTTGCGGCGCAGATACATGGCAAGCCAGACCAGCGTGAATGCGCCCGACACCGCCGAGGCGCAGGCGGCGCTGGCGACGCCAAGCCGCGGCAGGCCGAACCAGCCCTGGATCAATGCCGGCGTGACGGTGAGACCGATGACGGTGGACAGTGCCAACGCCCATAGCGGCGTCACGGTGTCGCCGACGCCGCGCATCATCGATGTCATCAGAATGAAAATGAAGGTCGCCGGCATCGCCAGCATCATGATGCGGGCATAGGCGGTGGCCGCATCGAGAACATCCGGCGGCGTCGCAAGTGCGATCATCAACTGTCGGCTGAACAATCCGCCGAACACGGCGATGATCACGGCAAGCAAAATGGCAACGGCGAGGGTCGTGCCGGCGACGGCCTTCACCTTGTGGCGTTCGCCCGCGCCCCAGGCCTGGCCGATGAGCACCGATGCGCCCGCTCCCAGCCCGACAACGAACGAAACAAAGAGGAACATCATCGGGAAGAACACCGACGCTGCGGCGAGCGCATCGGTGCCGATCATCTGGCCGACATAGATACTGTTGATGGTGCCGAACAGCGACTGCAGAATATTGCTCAGCATCATCGGTGCGAGGAAGGCGAGAAAGGTCTTCCCGAGGGGAGGGGTGTCGGACACGGGGTATTTCCTATGTATTGGTGGAGCGGCCGATCACGCGGAGGTTGGTTCGGCGCGATCGCTGAAGGCAAGCTTGACGATGTGGTCGCGGATGTCGGCGGGCCATGCGGCGATCAGGTCGACAAAGCGCCGCCGGTCGTCGGCGAACAGCGCGCGCGATGCTTCCTCGAAGCCGGGCCGATTGCCTGCCATCGTCGACATGAAGTGATAGGTGGCGTCACGCGCGGCGCGTAGCCGGTCGCGGTCGCCATGGGCGCGGCGCGCCGCCTCGACCAGTTTTCGTAACGCGACCGACGCGCCGCCCGGTTGGGCGCCGAGCCATTCCCAATGCCGGGGCAGCAAGGTGACTTCGCGGGCGACGACGCCGAGCTTCGGGCGGCCGCGGCCGCGGGGCTCCGCCGCGGCTTCCGCGGGCGCCGCCGGCGGTTGGGGCAATCGGGCGACGATGTCGCGGTGGCTGCCGCGCAGATCGAGATCGATAGGTCGCCCGGTTGAATCGTCGAAGATAGTGATTGGGTCGGCGATCTGGCCAGCGGAGGCGATTTTGACTGCGATGGCTACCTCGGCCAATGGCCCGGTTGCCAGCAGCCGGTCACCGGCGAATGCACTAAAGGAATTGTAAGGTGCTGGATCCATTGTGAAACCTGCGACGTAAAAGCTGCGGGGGAATACAGAAGATACCGCATGATTTATACCCGGGTGATTTTTATGTCAATATCATCCGGGTGATAATAAGTTGCTCGCCGGGCCGCCGCCCAGAAGGATCGCCATGCTGACTGTCCATCACCTCAACAATTCACGCTCGCAGCGCGTGCTATGGCTGCTCGAAGAGCTCGGCGTTCCCTATGAGATCATCAGATACAACCGGCAGCCCAACATGCTGGCTCCGCCGGCGCTGCGGGCGATCCATCCGCTCGGCAAATCGCCGGTCATCACCGACAACGGCAACACGATCGCCGAGTCCGGTGCGATCGTCGATTATCTCGTCACCACTTACGGCGAAGGGCGGTTGATCCCGCCGCCCAACACGCCGGAGCGTCTGCGCTTCACCTACTGGCTGCATTATGCCGAGGGATCGGCGATGCCGCCGTTGCTGTTGAAGCTGATCTTCCTGATGCTGCCCAAACGCGCGCCGCTGCTGATGCGCCCGCTGGTCAATGCGATCTCAGCGAAGGCGCTGAGCACACTGGTCGATCCGCAGTTGAAGCAGCACATGGCGTTCTGGGAAGGCGAGCTATCAAAGAGCGAATGGTTTGCCGGCGACGAGTTCACCGCGGCCGACATCCAGATGAGCTTCCCGCTCGAAGCCGCCTCGGCACGCGCCGGGCTGGAGCATGGCCATCCGAAGGCGATGGCCTGGCTGGCGAAGATCCACGCGCGGCCCGCCTATCAGCGTGCGCTGGAGAAGGGCGGGCCGTATTCGGTGGGGCGCTAGACCGCCGGGAAGCCGAACAGCTTCTGTGGGTTGTCCGTGAGGATGCAGTTACGCACCGCCTCGTCCGGCACCCAGTCTGCGAGCAGGTCAAGCAACTCGCTCACGCCCATCATCACGTCCCAGTTCGCCACATGCGGCCAGTCGGAGCCCCAGACGCAACGGTCGGGATTGGCGGCGACGAGCTTCTGCGCGAACGGAATTGTATCGCTATAGGGCGGCCCACCCTGAACGCTGGTGCGATAGGCGCCTGACAGGCGCACCCATGCGCCATCGCGCACGAGTCCGACCAGAGCATCGAAGCCCGGATCGTTGACGCCGCGCGATGTCGGGAAATGTCCCATGTGATCGACCAGGAACGGCACCGGGAGTTTTGCAAAGCGCGAGACGAGAGCCGGAATGTCCTTGGCATCGATCAGAAACTGCAGATGCCAGCCCATCTCGCGGCAGAGCGAAGCGTAGTCCTCAAGCTGCGCGAAACCCATTCCGCCGCCATAGAGCACGTTGAGGCGAAGGCCAACGACGCCGGCCTCCTTCAAAGCAGCCTTTTCCTTCTCGGGACAGTCCAGTCCGATCACTGCGATGCCGCGCAGCCGCTGGCGATTGGCGGTGAGCGCATCCACCAGCAGGCGGTTGTCGGTGCCGTGCACGCTGACTTGCGTCAGCACGCCATATGTTATGCCGGTGGCCTCGAGCATCGACAGATAGGACGCCGCCGTGGCTTCCGGCGGTGTGTAGCTGCGTCCGGCGACGAACGGATAGTCCGGCGGCAGACCGATCACATGGGCATGGGTATCGACAGCGCCACGCGGCACGGTGAACCGTGTCGCGCTGCGTTGGGTCGGCCGCGGCCCCGGGCAAGCCTGGGGCTCGCTCGATGATGAATCAGGCGCCCGCATAGAGAATACGTCCGCGGGTTTCGGGCAGCGCGAAGGCTGCAAGGAAGAACAGGCCGTAAGCCAGCACGGCGAAGATCGCGATGGCATTGCCGAGGCTGGTGGTGTTGGACAGTGCGCCGACCAGGAACGGGAACAGAGCGCCGATGCCACGGCCGAAATTGTAGCAGAAGCCCTGGCCCGATCCGCGCAGGCGCGTCGGATAGAGTTCCGTGAGGAACGCGCCCATGCCGGAGAAGTAACCCGACGCAAAGAAGCCGAGCGGGAAGCCGAGGATCCACAGCACCTCGTTGGTCAACGTGACCTGCGTATAGATCAGGATGACGGCGATGGCGCCGAGCGAGAAGGTCAGAAACAGATTCCGCCGGCCGATGCGGTCGGCGAGCCACGCGCCGACGAGATAGCCGACGAAGGAGCCGACGATCAGCGCCGAGAGATAGCCGGTCGATGAGACGATCGACAGCTTGCGCTCGGTGGTGAGGAAGCGCGGCACCCAGAAGGTGATGGCGTAGTAGCCTCCCTGACAGCCGGTCGCCGCGAGCGATGCGAGGATCGTGGTCTTCAGCATCGGGCCAGTGAAGATCTCGCTGAGCTTGGGCCGATCGCCGCTGGCGTTCTGCCTGGCGCGGGTCTCCGCGGCGATGACCGGCTCCTCGACGTAGCGGCGCAGATACAGCACCAGCAAAGCGGGCAGCGCGCCGATGGCAAACATCCAGCGCCATGCGACGTCCGGCGGGAGATAGGAGAACAGGATCGCTTGCGATAGCACGGCGAGACCCCAGCCGATCGCCCAGCCGGATTGCACCGAGCCCACGGCGCGGCCGCGATACTGCGGACGGATCGCTTCGCCCATCAGCACCGCGCCTGCAGCCCATTCACCGCCGAAACCGATGCCGAGCAGCGCACGCGCCACGAGCAGCTGATCGAAATTCTGCACGAAGGCGCAGATCAGCGAGAAGAACGAGAACCAGAGGATTGTGAGCTGCAGCGTGCGGACGCGGCCGATACGGTCGGCAACATAACCTCCAAGCCAGCCGCCGATCGCGGAGGCAAGAAGTGTCACGGTGCCGGCGAGGCCGGCCGTGCCAGGATCGACCTTCCACATCACGATGATGGTGCCGATCACCAGCGGATAGATCATGAAGTCCATGCCGTCGAGCGCCCAGCCGGTGGCGCAGGCCCAGAACGTGCGGCGCTCCGGCGCATTCATGTCGCGATAGAAGGCCAGAAGGCTGGTGTCTTCGATCTCCGCGCGCTCGATGGCGCCGGGATTGGTTGGTCTGTCGCCGCTCATGATCGCTTCCCCCGTTTATGATCTTGGTTGGGGGCGCTCATCCGCCCCCTGGGAGTACCGGATATTTCTTCGGGCGTTAGTATCCAGACGCCTCAGCGCCACGCGTACGCGGATCGGGAGCACCAAGCAAGCCGTCTGACGTCACGAGAATAGAATTGGCCGAAGTCTGGCCCATCGGTTCGACCACCTTGTGGCCCATCGCGCGCAATGCGTTGAGAGTCTCTTCGCTGAAGCCGCGTTCGACGCGGACTTCATCGGGCAGCCACTGGTGGTGAAGGCGCGGGGCGGCGACGGCCGACATCACATCCATTTTGTAGTCGAGCACATTGACGATCACCTGCAGCACCGTCGAGATGATGCGGCTGCCGCCGGGCGAGCCGGTGACGAGAACAGGCTTGCCGTCTTTCAGCACGATGGTCGGCGACATCGATGACAGCGGCCGCTTGCCTGGTCCCGGCAGGTTGGCTTCGAAGCCGACCAGGCCGAAGGCATTCGAGGCGCCGGGTGCTGCGGTGAAATCGTCGAGCTCGTTATTCATCAACACGCCCGTGCCATCGGCGACGAGGCCGACGCCGTAGGGAAAGTTCAGCGTATAGGTATTGCTCACAACATTACCGGCAGCATCGACCACGGAATAGTGGGTTGTATTCTGCCCTTCACGCGGCGGCACCGCAGAGAGCGCATCGGTCCATGGCGTCGCCTTGTCGAGATCGATCGAGGCGCGCTGTTTGGCGCCGTAGTCTTTCGATGTCAGTATCGCAATCGGTGCGTTGACGAATGCAGGATCGCCAAGATAGCGCGCGCGATCCGCATAAGCGCGTTTCATCGCCTCGATCAGCAGATGCAGCGACGGCGCCGAGCCTTGCCGCAAGGCTGTCTCAGGAAAGCCTTCGAGAATGTTGAGTGTTTCCAACAGCACCGTGCCGCCGGATGACGGCAGCGGCATCGAGACGATATCGTAGCCCCGATAGCTGCCGCGCACCGGCTGGCGGATCACCGGTTGATAGTCCTTGAGGTCTTCGATCGCGAAAAGGCCGCCAGCCTTGTTGATGCCATCGACCAGCCTCTGCGCCACCGGGCCCTCGTAGAATCCGCGTGGCCCCTGTGCTGCGATTGCCGTCAGCGTCGCAGCAAGGTCGCTCTGGATCAGCGTATCGCCTGGTTGCAGCGCTGTGCCATCGGCGCGTGAGAAGATCTTGACCGATGATGGCCAGCGCGCGGTGCGTCGCCGCAGGTCGGGCAGCGTGTCGGCAATATCGTCCGCCACAACGAAGCCGTCGCGTGCCAGCGCAATCGCAGGCTGCAACAGATCGGACAGGGTGAACTTGCCGGAGCCGTATTTCTGTAGCGCCAGCGAAAGTCCCGCAACGGTGCCGGGAATGCCTATACCCAACGCGGAGTCGCGCGATTTCGCGATATCCGGATTGCGGTCGCTGCCGAGAAACATGTCACGGGTGGCCGCCGCCGGTGCGGTCTCGCGGTAGTCGATGGTGATGTCCTCGCCGGAGGCGGTATGGATGACCATGAAGCCGCCGCCACCAATATTGCCGGCGCGGGGATAGGTCACGGCCATCGCAAAACCGGTGGCTACTGCGGCATCGATTGCATTGCCACCGCGCGTCATGACATCCGCGCCGACCTTGGCGGAGATCTTTTCCTGGGCGACCACCATGCCATGCTTGGCGGTGATGGGCCTGAGCGTGCCCGGCGGTGCGGGGGTATAGATGTCACGCGCCTGCTGCGCGTTTGTCGATGCCGGGACGACGAGTATCAATGCGAGTGCTGCGATGCACGCACAACGCAGGAAAGCAAACGGTATCATCGATCACTCCGGCTGACAGCGGACATGATCGCATCGCCGTCTCGAATGCTATATGGCTTGTGAAACGTACGAGACAACACTCTGTGATTCGCGGGGGATACCATTCATGGCGGTCGCCGCCGCTTCATCAGCCTCTGTGACAGCCGCGCCCAAGACCTATCCGCCGCGCTCTGCGGTGATCAGCTGGATGTTTTTCGACTGGGCGGCGCAGCCTTACTTCAGTCTCATCACAACCTTTGTCTTCGCGCCTTATTTCGCCACGCGCGTGGCGTCCGACGCCGCAACCGGGCAATCCCTGTGGGGCTTCGCGACTGCCGCCGCCGGGCTGATCATCGCGCTGGCATCGCCGATGCTCGGCGCGATTGCGGATGCGAGCGGCCGCCGCAAGCCGTGGATCGCAAGCTTCGGCGCGATCTTCGTAGTCGGCGCCTGCATCATGTGGATCGGCAAGCCCGGCGATCCCGCCATCATCCTGCCGTTGCTGATCGCCTATGGCTTCGCGACCATCGGGGTGGAATTCGCGACCGTCTTCAACAATGCGATGATGCCGACGCTGGTGCCGCCGGACAAAATCGGTCGCCTGTCCGGCTCCGGCTGGGCGCTGGGTTATGTCGGCGGCATTCTCAGCCTCATCATCGTGCTCGGCCTCATGGCCGCGAACCCCACCACGGGCCGCACGCTGTTCGGCCTGGTCCCGATCCTCGGTCTCGATCCCGCGACCTTCGAGGGCGATCGTATTTCGGCACCGCTGTCGGGATTGTGGTTCGTTGTCTTCGTGCTGCCGATGTTTCTGCTGACACCCGACTTTCCCGCGAAGGTCTCTGCGCAGAGCGCCGTGCGGGAGGGTCTCTCCGATCTCAAGCACACGCTCGCGGAACTGCCGAAACATCGTTCGATGATGGCGTTCCTGATTGCCAACATGATCTATACCGACGGGCTGGTATCGCTGTTCGCCTTTGGCGGCATCTATGCGGCCGGCACATTCGGCTGGAATACGATTCAGATCGGCACCTTCGGCATCATCCTGGCCATTGCCGGAACGTTCGGCGCCTTCATCGGCGGAAAACTCGACGACGCGTTCGGACCAAAGCGCGTGATCACCGGCAGCATCCTGCTGCTGCTGACCTCGATCATCGCGATTTTGCTGATTGATCGCGAGACCATCTTCTTCATCAAGGTCACGCCGCCGGTGCCAGGCGGCGGTCTGTTCGCGGCGCCTGCGGAAAAGGCCTATCTCGCGCTGGGTTGCCTGATCGGCATGGCGGGCGGTCCGCTGCAGGCGGCATCGCGCACGCTGTTGATCCGGCTGGCGCCGCAGGATCGTATCGCGCAGTTCTTCGGTCTGTTCGCGCTGACAGGGAAGGTAACGTCCTTCATCGGGCCGTTGCTGATCGGCCTCGTCACTGCAGTCACCGCCAGCCAGAAGGCTGGCATGGCAGTGCTGGTGCTGTTCTTCGTCGGAGGACTTGGCCTGCTCGCACGCGTGCGAGAGGCCTGAGTTAGGGAAGGCTTAGGGCCGATCGACATTCATTGGTTCCAGATCATTGCTGCGGCGAGGTGGATGAA
>NZ_JBGMOE010000226.1:0-3077 GCF_041424195.1 Tardiphaga sp.
CCGCCTCCGAACGTCGGTGAGCATCGTAATCAAGGCATCGGATGGTGGCTTGAAGTGCCCGGGCTTGATGGCTGGGGCGCCGTGGGCCGCGAGGATTTGCAAACTTCTCCTCGGGATCGGCCCGCAGATAGGTCTCTGTGCTTTGGATGCTCGCATGGCCCAGCCACAGCGCGACCTTGCGGATGTCCCCGGTCGCCGCGAGCGTGTGCATCGCACAGGAATGACGCAGCACGTGGGGCGTGACACGCTTGCGATGGATCGATGGCTGCTTTGCTGCGGCAGTCTTGACGTGTTCGGCCAAGCGGAATGCGAAGCCATCGCGGGTCAATTGCTGCCCGTTCGCATTGAGGAATATCTGGGTTGACTGCACTTGCGGGCGGATCGCCAGCCAGGCGCGCAATGCGAACTGTGTCTCCTTCCATAGCGGCAAGACTCGTTCCCGGCGGCCCTTGCCCATGATGTGCACGGTGGACAGCGAGCGGTCCGGGAAATCGCGCAACTGCAGCGATACCAGTTCCGACACAGGCATAGGTCAGATGCAGCATCGCGCGGTCACGGGTGCCGAGGCGTGTCCGAGGATCAGGAGCATCAAGCAATGCCTTGATCTCGGCCCGATCGAGGTAGTCGATCAGCGCCTTGTCGGTCTTCTTGGTCGGAATAGCTCGAACGCGAAGGGCCTGGTCCAGACAGGCTGGAAGCCGATACTCGATGTACCGGAAGAAGGATCGGATCGCGGCGAGTCTGCCATTGCGCGTGCGCACGCAGCTGCCACGTCCGTTCTCGACATGGTCCAGGAAGGCCATGATCATGTCCGTGCCGAAATCTTCGATCTCGAGATCCGTCGGGCGACGCTTCAATCGATCGGCGGCGAACTTGACCAGGAGGACAAAGCAGTTGGCATAGGTCTTCACCGTGTGCGGGCTGACGTCCCGTTCTCGCGGAAGATGTTCGCGCAGATATGCCGAGAGATGGGGAGCAAGGGCGGTCATGCTGCTTCTCCCAGAAAAAGATGTTCGCTCGAAGCCGCAATGTCGCGCAGCAGCACCGGAGTGGCTTCGAGATACCAATAGGTGTTAGCGATCGAGGCGTGCCCCAGATAGACGCTGAGCCCTGCCATGTGATGCGCCACAGCTTCCCTGTCCGGCGAACACGACTCCAGCGAGCGCACGGCGAAAGTATGCCGCAAATCGTGTAGCCGCATGCCGGCCGTTCCGGTTGGTCCACGATATCCGAGCTGCCGGGCCAACCTCACGAACACGACATGGGCGCGTACCTTGTGGGGTGCTCGTCCCCGGATCGTCACGAAGAGATCGTTGCCGGTGGCACCGAGCCTTGCCCGGGTGGCAAGATAGGCTTCGAGCGCCTGCCGGGTCGATGGCTGCAAGGCAATGAGCCGCTGCTTGCCAAACTTGCCATTGCGGACGATCAGGCCATCCTCGACCAGATCGGTGCATTGCAGAGCCAGCGCCTCGGATATCCGGAGCCCTGTCGCCGCCAGTAGTCCAAACAGGTAATGGTACGTGAATGGGCTGATGGTGCCCCGGGGCGGCAGGTTCAAAGCCGCTGTCATGATCGCCTGGACCTGATGTGCCTCAATTATCGTCGGCGTTGGCCGTGGTCTCTTGCCCCGACCGAATACGCCAGCAGGCGGAACTTCGTGTTGCAAATCCTCGGCCTGAGCGAACAGGCTGAAGTTGCGAACGGTGTTGAACCGGGTCTGGGCCACATATTGCGATGTCGACGTGTGACACCAGTCGTAGATCCGCTCGACCTTGGTATATCGGTCACCGACCGCTTCGGCGAAAGCCGCGTAGAGGCGTAGCAATCGCTCCTGTTCGGCAAACTTCCGCCCCAGGCTCCGGTGAAGGGCTACGTATCTGGAAATGTGGATGCTCAGCATGGCAAATCTCCCGGCCAGGGTTGCGCGATCTTCATGAGCATCGGCAGATCGACCTTGGCGTAGATGGCAGTGGTCTCGGGCGAGTTGTGACGCAGGATGGTCCCGACGGACTCCAGGCCTGCGCCCGCGCGCAGCAAGTTGGTGGCAAGCGAATGCCGGAATATGTGCGACCCGGTTGGCACCCCCTCGATCCCGCCGCGCTCTCGCGTGCGTGCGACGATCCCAGCAATCTCTGCGGGCGAGCGGAACGAACGGAACGGGGCTTGCGACCGCAAGAACACGTGTTGATCGACGGCCTTCGGGCGGGCCGTGGCAATGTAGTCCAGGATCGCGTCGCCAACATCTTGGGGCAAAGGCAGCCGGTCTGGCCGCCGTGTCTTGCCCTTCACCGTCAGATGACCGGAGCGCCAATCGATATCGTCGAGGCGCAAATCCCGAATATCACCGGCTCGCAGGCCAAGTCTGGCGAGCAGGAGAATGATGGCCTTGTCGCGGACTTCGACCGGACGACCAGTCGGACAAGCTGCGATGATCTTCTCGATCGTTGCCGGGGCGACGTGGCGGGGTAGCGCCGAAAGGCGGTATCGCTGGACCGAGGGGATCGCGTGCAACAGCGCTGGCTGACAGTCGCCTTGAACGATCAGAAACCGAATGAAGCTCCTCATGATCGTGACGAGAAGTGACGCAGATCCGGGTGTCTCCTTGCTTCGTCGTTCGAACGCGCGCCTGAGAGCGGCCGCATCCCATTGTGACGGCTCGCCCAACACGGGCATGAGTCGAGCGATCTCGGCCTTGTAGCGGCGGATCGTCTCTTCGCTGGCACCGCGGTGCTGTAGAAGCCAGGCGAGGTATGCCGACATATGCGGGTCAGCATCGGTCACTGGCTGAATCGAAGGGATGGCACCCTTGTGGCGCAAAAACTCGACGAAATGCCGAGCACATCGTCGCCGCCGCTTCGCCCCCGATGGGACTAGCTTGCCTCGCTTGCGCCAGACCGGACAGCGACAATCATGCACCGCGTACTGGCCGATAATCTGGTCGTCGACACCATCCCAGCGTCGCCTGGATATGCGGAGCCACGCGGCAAAGTGCTCGGCCTCCGATCTGTAGCTTTGCGACACTCCCGGTGAGAACACCGGGAATAAAAGGGGCCACGGATCGGCCGGTAGCACCGGAT
>NZ_JBGMOE010000227.1:0-26526 GCF_041424195.1 Tardiphaga sp.
GGGCGGGAAGGAATGCGCAAAACTCGGACGCGCAAGCGCCGCGAGAACGTGGAAGCTTGGCTGTTTGAAATTTGAACCCAGCCGTACGAACTACCGCTCGTCGCTCAACGGCGGCCGGAACGTCAACGGGCTTTCCTGCGCACGCTGCCTGGCGCGATCGACGGCCTCTGCAAAATCCTGCGCATCGAACCAGGGCTCATCGCGCATCAAGGCATCCAGATCCTCGTTCCAGATCTGCGACACCTCGATATCGAACTTCATGTTGTGTTTTTTACTGACGGCCTGAATCCCGTAACCGGTAACGGCCCATTGTTTGCCGAGCCAAAACACATCCCGATGCAGCACCACGTCCACGCCCATTCTCGTCCGGTATCGTACGGAGACGAAAAGAACCCCGCCCGATGAGGGTGAGGTTCTCAGAACCGGTCTAGTCCATCAAATTTTAGCAACATCGTCCAGCGTTGAGAACAACGCCGATCTAGATGCGACCGTTCTCGTTCGGCGGCTGTGGGTGCTGCGCCTTCTGCGCCCGCTCGGCATCGGCCTTGTTGGCCTCGTGGCGTCCGATCACGCAACCCGCAACGACGCCGACCTTGCCATGTCCTGCATAGTGGCCGGCGATTCCGCCAATGATCGCACCTTTGATACAGCCTTTCGCCTCGGCCGCAACCGATGAAAACGCGAGACTCGCAACCGCAGTGCAAAGCAGCAATTTCTTCATGATGAATCTCCGCGTGATTGACGTCTTACAAGTCGCCACGACGCATTTCGTTCCGTGCGTTGAAATATCACCGACTCACACTCGCATCCGATTCGTGCCATAGATGGCGCAAATCGCGTCCAGGGATGAAACCACCATGCCAGCACCCAAACCGCCTGCTTTCGAAACGCTGAGTCTGCATGCCGGCCAGCATCCGGACGCAATCACCGGCGCGCGCGCCGTGCCGATCTACCAGACCACATCCTATGTGTTTCAAGATTCGGACCACGCCGCTGCACTGTTCAATCTCGAACGTGCCGGCCACATCTATACGCGTATTTCCAACCCCACGACGGCCGTGCTGGAAGAGCGCCTCGCCGCGCTCGAAAACGGCGTCGGCGCCGTGTGCACTGCATCGGGCATGGCGGCGCTGCATCTCGCCATTGCCACGCTGCTCAATGCCGGCGACCACATCGTGGCGTCGTCCTCGCTCTATGGCGGCACCATCAATCTGCTGGCACATACGCTGCCGCGCTTCGGCATTACCACGACATTCGTCAAACCGCGCGATCTCGCTGCGTTCAAGGCCGCGATCAAGCCGAACACAAAACTGGTGATCGGCGAGACCATCGGCAATCCCGGTCTCGAAGTGCTGGATATTCCCGCCGTCGCCGACATCGCCCATGCCGCAAAAATTCCGCTGCTGATCGACAACACCTTTGCCACGCCGTTCCTGTCGCGGCCGATCGAACTTGGCGCCGACATCGTGATGAATTCCGCCACCAAATGGATCGGCGGCCACGGCATTGCCATCGGCGGCGTCATCGTCGACGGCGGCCGTTTCGACTGGCACGCCTCCGGCAAATTCCCCGTTCTGACCGAACCCTATGCCGGCTATCACGGCATCGTCTTCGACGAGCAGTTCGGCAATGCCGCCTTCATCATGCGTGCCCGCACCGAAGGCCTGCGCGATTTTGGCGCGTGTCTCTCGCCGACCAACGCGTTCCAGCTGCTGCAAGGCGTGGAGACGCTCGGCATTCGCATGGAGCGCCATATGGCCAATACACATGCGGTGCTGGCAGCGCTCACGGCAAACAAGGCGGTCGACTGGGTGCTGCATCCGTCGCTGGAGAATCATCCGGACTATCAGCTGGCGAAACGCCTGCTGCCGCGCGGCGCCGGCTCTATCGTTTCCTTCGGCATCAAGGGCGGCCGCAATGCCGGCCGCAAGTTCATCGAGGCGCTGAAGCTGACCAGCCATCTCGCCAATGTCGGCGACGCCAAGACGCTGGTCATTCATCCCGGAAGCACCACGCATCAGCAGATGGACGCCGAGCAGCTCAAGGCCGCCGGCATCGGCGAAGAGCTGATCCGCCTCTCCGTCGGCATCGAAGCTGCCGATGACATCATCGATGACCTCGCGCAGGCGCTGCGCATCTCGCAGAAGGGCTGAGCGATGCAACTCACCGTCAACGGTCACGAGACCTATGTCGCCAATGGCGGCCGCACGTTCGATCCAACCCTGCCCGTCGTCGTCATGATCCACGGCGCCGGCTTCGATCACTCGACCTGGGCGCTGCATACGCGCTGGTTCGCGCATCACGGTTTCGCGGTGCTCGCGCCCGATCTGCCAGGCCATGGCCGCTCGAAAGGTGAAGCGCTCACTACCATCGGCGATCTCGCCGACTGGACTGCTGCACTGATCGATGCGTCCGGCGCAAAGACGGCACGGCTGATCGGCCATTCCATGGGCTCGCTGATCGCATTGGAGACCGCGGCGCGGCATCCGGGCAAGATCACACGCCTCGATCTGATGGGCACAGCAGGAACGATGACCGTCGGCCCGGATCTGTTGAAGGACGCCGAAGCCAATCAGCATTCCGCCATCGACATGGTGTCGATCTGGGGGCTCGGCTTTCGCGCCGAACTCGGCGGCAGCCTCGCGCCGGGGTTGTGGATGCACAGCGGCGCGCAGCGCGTGCTTGAGGCGACGAAGCCCGGCGTATTGTTCGCAGACCTCAACGCCTGCAATACATACCAGAATGCGCTGACTGCGGCGGGCCAGCTCGATATCCCCGTGACGCTCATCCTCGGCGAGCGTGACATGATGACTCCCGCCAAGGCCGGCAAGACCCTGGCCGCCGCATTGAAAAACGCCCGCACGGTGATTCTGCCCGGCACCGGCCACATGATGATGGTCGAGCGCCCCGACGACGTGCTCGCCGCGCTACAGCACGAGCAATAGCGTCCGCCACGCGGCGATGGCTGTTGCACCGCGCGGCGTGCTGTGCTTCCTGTCTGTCGTTATCGGTGCCTCCGCGAGGAGGTGAAACGGGAATGCGGTGCGGGGAGTTATCCCCTATGCCGCGGCTGCCCCCGCAACTGTAAGCGGCCATTCCGGGTCCACAAAGCCACTGAATTTGCATCGCAGATTCGGGAAGGCGGACCGGGAGACCACCGCGAGCCAGGAGACCGGCCGGTAACGAGTTTCACACTCGTTCGACGGTGGGTCGACGGAAGGGGTTAAATGGCTATCCGGAATTTGGCTGCAGGTACTGCAGCCGTTATTGTTCTGTCTTGCTCTCACGCTGCGCATGCGCAGTCCAGTGCCGAGCAGCTCTCCGAAATCGTGGTGACGGCGGACAGAGCGCCCGAACAACTCAATCGCACCGGCAGTTCGATCGGCGTCGTCTCAGGCGAGACCATTGCGACCAGCAATCCCGGTTCGCTGGTCGATGCGCTGCGCACCGTGCCAGGTCTCGATATCAGCGAAAACGGCGGCCCCGGCGGCACCGCGAATGTGCGCCTGCGCGGCGGCAATACTGGCCAGACGCTGGTGATGATCGACGGTATCCGTATCAACGATCCCACCGCGGCGAGCGGCGATTATGATTTCGCAATGTTTGCCCCAAGTTCGATCGATCGTATCGAAGTGCTGAAGGGGCCACAGAGCGCGCTGTACGGCTCCGACGCCATGACCGGCGTCATCAACATTATCACCAAAAAGGGCTCCGGCCCGGCGCAATTCAACATCCGCACCGAGGGCGGAAGTTATGGCACCGCCTCGACCAGCGGATCGCTGACCGGCTCGCAGGGACCATGGTCCTATGCCTTTACCGGCAGCGGTCAACACAGCAACGGCTTCTCGCGCTTCGGCTATCGTATTCCGGCGTTGGAGGCGAAGTATCCCAATCTCGAACGCGACGGATTTGATCGCGTCGGCGGCTCGGCCCGGATTGGATATGATGTCGGCGACGTGAAGCTGGAAGCCGGTATCCTGTCATCTTTTACGCGGTCCGCTTACGATGGCACTTACAGCGCGACGTCGAAGAGCCCACAGTTTCCCGACACGCCCAACAGCGCCACACGTCAGCTTGACCAGGTATGGGGGAAAGCGACGTTCGACACGCTCGGCGGCGTACTGAACCACCAGATCAATGTTTTCGAAACTCATATCGAACGCACCTTCAACGAAACGACCTACACCACCAACACTCTGCCCGCGAATACAAAGGTCGTTTACTCGCAGTATCTCGCCAATAGCGTCGGCGCCGAATATCAAGGGACGCTGAAGCTGGGGCCACTGGGTTCACTGGTATATGGCACCAAGACACAGCACGAGACCGCGGACATCTCGCAGGCCGGTATTCAGCCGGCCAGTCCTCTAACGCCGCAACTGGGTAAAGCGCAGGATACGAATGCCCTGTTCGCGCTCTGGCAGTTGCCTATCGGCGAACGATTGAGCGTCACCTTGGGCGGCCGCGTTGACGACGTCGTGGACGTGGCGCGGTTCGAAACGTGGCGAGCGACAGCCGCTTACAACATCGCAGAGACGGGTACAAAGTTTCATGTCAGCGCCGGCACCGGCGCCAAGGCGCCGACGCTGTATCAACTCTACTCACCCGACAATGGTACTCGCACGCTCGTGCCGGAAGAGAGTTTTGGCTACGATGCAGGCATTGATCAGAGCTTCCTGAACGGTCGTGTGGTAATGTCCGTAACAGGATTCTCCAACACCTTCAGTAATCTCATTAACTTCGTCTCCCCCTCGGCAGCCACCCCTTGTACCGGCACACAGAGCGGTTGCTACGTCAACGTTGCCCGCGCGGAGACCAGCGGCCTCGAGGTCGGATCGACCATCGACATCCTGCCAGGACTGCTGAAGTTCAACGCAGCCTACACCTACCTCCACGCCATCGACCTTTCGAACGGCGCGATCCTGGCACGTCGTCCCAAGAACTTCGCCCGCTTCGCACTCACGATCACGCCCACCGACAAGTGGATGATCGAGCCGCGCGTCACGACGGTGTCGAAGCGCTTCAGCAGTGCCAATCAGGTCGGTCAGGTCGATGCCTATACCCGCGTCGACCTCTATACCGAGTACAAGATCGATGCGAACTGGAAGGTCTTTGCCCGCGGCGAGAACATCCTGAATGAGCACTATCAGGAAGTGCTGAACTTCGGCACCACAGGACCTGCGGCTTACGCAGGCTTCAACGCCACATGGTGAGCATAGCGCCAGCAGCACGCCGCCGGACGGTCGCGACCATCGCGCTGGTCGGTCTCGTGACACTGCTGGCATTGGGCTCGCTTGGCACAGGGCCGGTGAAGCTTTCGCCGCTGACGGTGCTCGATGCATTGTTCGGCGGCGGCAGCGACGTGCAGCAGATCATCGTGCGCGAAATCCGCCTGCCCCGCGCGATCCTCGCGCTGGCCATCGGCGCGATTCTCGGTCTGTCCGGCGCGGCGCTGCAGGGTTTGTTGCGCAATCCCCTCGCCTCGCCGTCGCTGTTCGGCGCGCCGCAATCGGCAGCCTTCGGCGCGGTGCTGATGATTTCGCTCGGTTTGGCTGATGTGCGCTCATGGGCGTTACCTGTTGCCGGCATTACGATGGCATTCCTCTCGGTCTTCATGCTGCTCGGCATCGCCGGCCGCAATGCGGGCCTGTTGCTGCTGATCCTTGCGGGCCTTGCGATCTCCAGTCTCGCAGGGGCCGCGACGGCGCTGGTGATGAACCTGTCGCCCAATCCCTTCGCGGCGCTTGAGATTGCTTTCTGGCTGCTCGGCTCGCTGGAAGACCGCAGCTTCCGTCATGTCACGCTGGCGCTTCCATTCATTGTAGCTGGCGCCATTATCCTGATGAGCCAGCGCTCGGCCTTCCGTGCACTGAGCCTCGGCGAAGAGACCGCACAGAGCCTCGGCGTCAATGTCAGCCGCCTTCGGCTGTTAGTAATCCTCGGCGTCGCGCTCGGCGTTGGCGGTGCGGTCGCGGTCACTGGCACGATCGGTTTCATCGGCCTCATCGCACCGCATCTGATGCGTCCGATTATCGGACACGATCCCGCACGGCTGTTGATCCCGAGCGCGCTGACCGGCTCTGGGCTGCTGCTCGCGGCGGATATCGCTGTGCGCCTCATTCCTTCCACCAGCGACATCAAGGTCGGCGTGCTGACCTCGATCATCGGTGTGCCGTTCTTCCTCTATCTCATCATGCGCGAGCGTCGCGCTCTGGGCGGAGGCGTCGCATGACCGATCAGACGCTGCTGACCGCGAGCCATCTGAGCGTCACACTGTCAGGCCGCCCCGTGCTGCACGACGTCGCGTTCTCGTTGAGTCCCCAACATCTTGTCGCTCTGGTCGGCCCGAATGGCGCCGGCAAGACGACGCTGCTGCGCGCGCTGGCGGGCCTGCAACTCTCGACGGGCGCAATTCATATAGCCGGCGATGCGCTGGCGTCCCTGCCGCTGCGTGAGCGCGCAAAACGCTTCGGCTATCTGCCGCAAGGCCATGTCGTGCATTGGCCCCTCGACGTGAAGGACGTCGTCGCCCTCGGGCGCTATCCGCATGGCGCGACCGATCCGGCGCGACTGACATCGTCAGACAAGGCTGCAGTCGAGCGCGCGATGCGGGCCACCGACATCGTCGCCTTTGCCGATCGCCGCGTCACCGAACTCTCCGGCGGCGAACGCAGCCGCGTCGCACTGGCCCGTGTCCTCGCCGTCGAGGCACCGATCGTGCTGGCAGATGAGCCGACCGCGTCCCTCGATCCGCGCTACCAGATCGACGTCATGAAGAATCTGCGCGATGTCGCCGACAGCGGCGTGCTGGTGATCGTGGTCACGCACGACCTCGGCCTCGCGGCACGCTTTGCCGATACGGTGCTGGTAATGTCCAACGGACGCCTGGCAGCGCAGGGCTCGCCGCAACAGGCGCTTTCCGATGTCGTCGTCGCCAAGGTGTTCCGTATCAGTGCCTATCGCGCCGAGCACCGGAACGAAACGATTATCCTGCCCTGGGCGGGAGTTTGATCAATGTGGCGGCTATTTCGCCAGCGCAGCAGCAAGCCGGCTCAGAGTAGCCGTATCGGGCGGCAGACCGAACCGCAGCAACTCATGGCTCCAGTCGAAGCGACGGCACCAGATCTGCTGACGCGCCAAGGCGGCGTGCCGCTCGAAGGCGTCGGCATGGCACGCCAGCCTGTACAGCGGTGTGCCGCCGACAATCTCGAAGCCGGCGTCGGTCAACACATTGTCCAGCTTGATGCTCTGTGCGACCAGCCCGACGCGGGTTTGCGTGGCCCAACGCTCGTCGCGCAATGCACCGGCGCCGATGACCTGTGCGGGACCGGAACAGGCCCACGGACCAACGGCGGTCGCGATACGCTGCGCGATCAGCGGCGCAGCGAGCGCGAAACCGAGACGCAGGCCCGCGAGACCGTAGAATTTTCCGAAGGAGCGCAGGATCACCACCGGCAACGTCGCGCACAGGCCGACAGCGCTGATCGCAGGGTCGACATCAGCGAAAGCCTCGTCAATCACAAGCCAGCCACCGCGTCGCCGCAGGATTGCAGCAACATCGGCGAGTTCGTCGCGCGTCGCGATCCGCCCATCGGGATTGTTGGGATTGACGATGACCACATGCTTGGCGTGATCCGGCAGCGCGCTGAGGCTGCCGATCACGCCGACCTCATGTCCGCCAGCACGCCATGCCGCGACATGTTCATTATAGGTCGGGCCGACGATGGCAACGGCGCCGGGCGCAGCGAGATGCGGCAGCCATTGGATCAGGGCCTGCGTACCGGCAGCGGCAACGGCATCGACGCCATCAGGCACATGATAGGCATTACGCGCAGCGGACAGCAAAGCCCGTTCGTCCGCATGCGACGGCAGACGTTCCCAAAGATGGCTCGGCAGATTGGCGGGAATGGGCCACGGCCATGGGTTGATCCCGGTCGAGAGATCGAGCCATTGTTCCGGCGCTCCGCCGAATTCGGCTATCGCCTGCGTGAGATCGCCACCATGTTTCATGCCTGTGTCATGCCATCATATCGGACGAAGCGCGAGAGGCTTTGGCCGCTCGTGGCCACGACACTCGCGCTGCTCGCAGGCACTTCGCTCCAGGCCCCTGCCGTCGAGCAGCCGCGCATCGCATCGATTAATCTGTGCACCGATCAACTGCTCGTCACCCTTGCCGATCCCGCGCAGGTCCTGGGCCTCAGCCCCTATGCGCGCGATCCGTTCCGCTCCTGGGACAAGGACAAGGCGAAGGCGTTCCGGCTGCTGTCCGGTGAGGCCGAGGACGTGCTGGCGCTGAAGCCGGATGTCGTTGTCGCCGGCCGCTTCACCAAGCGCGCAACCCGCGAACTGCTGAAGGACAAGGGACTGAAGGTCGCCGAATTCGATCCCGCCCGCTCGCTCGACGACGTCAAGAAACAGCTCCGCCAGATGGGCGCACTGGTCAGGCATCCGGAGCGGGCCGAAGTCGAAATCGCGAAACTCGATAGTGCCATCGCGCAGGCCCATGCCGCAGCACGGCGCAAGCCGCTGCGCGTGCTGGCCGTGTCGCGCCGTGGCTGGGTGTCCGGCGGCGAAAATCTGACCACCTCGCTGCTCTCGGCCGTGGGCTTGCGCAATGCCGGCGGCGAACTCGGCCTCAAGGCCGGCGGCTTCGCCTCGCTGGAAGCGATCGTCACACTGAGGCCCGATCTCCTGCTGGTCACTGACAATACGGATTTCGCCGAAGACGAAGGCCGCGCCTTCCTGCTGCATCCGGCGCTGGAGAAATTCTACCCGGCGTCGAAGCGGTTGGTGCTGCCCGAGCGGCTTACGGCCTGCGGCGGTCCGACCATGGTGGAAGCCCTCGACCGGTTGACCACCGAAATCAACCGCGTGGCCCCCTGATGCTCGCGCATGGCGACGCGCTTGTGCTGGTGGTCGTGGCGTTGCTGCTCGATGCGTTGATCGGCGATCCCGACTGGCTATGGCGGCGATTGCCGCATCCGGTCGTGTGGATCGGCAACGGCATCGGCTGGCTTGAACGCCGGCTCAATCGCGAAAGCTGGTCGGGGCGGCAGCGCCGACTGGCAGGCGTCGTCACGGTCATCGTGCTGGTGAGTTGCGCAATATTCGCCGGCGGCCTGTTCGCCGATCTGCTCAACGACAACTGGATCGGCTTCGCGATCGAGGCCTTGATCGCCTCATTGCTGATCGCCCAGCGCAGCCTGTATCAGCATGTCGCCCGCGTGCATCACGCCTTCACCGACGGTGGCTTGGCGGGGGCGCGACAGGCCGTCGCGATGATCGTGGGCCGCGATCCGGAGCGGCTCGACGAAGCCGGTGTCGCTCGCGCTGCAATCGAGTCCACCGCCGAGAATTTCTCCGACGGCATCGTCGCGCCGGTATTCTGGCTGGCTTCGCTGGGACTGCCCGGCCTGATCGCCTATAAAGCCATCAACACGGCCGACTCCATGATCGGTCATCGCAGCGCGCGCTATCGGGATTTCGGCTGGGCCGCAGCGCGGCTCGACGATCTCGTCAACCTGATCCCGGCACGGCTTTCGGGAATATTGGTCGCACTCGTTGCGCCGGTCGCAGGCGGATCGATCATCTCGTCATTGAAGATCATGATGCGCGACGCCGGAAAGCATCGCTCGCCCAATGCCGGCTGGCCGGAAAGCGCCATGGCCGGAGCGCTCGGAATCGCGATCGCTGGACCGCGCGTCTATGCTGAGGGCGCGGTCAACGATCCCTATCTCAATGCGGAAGGACGAACCGCAGGGCCTGACGACATCAGCCGGGCGCTTCGCGTGTTCATCGCAGCCTGCGTCTTGCAGGCAGCGATCTATGCGGCGCTGGCGCTGCTGCTCTGACGGCTGCGGGCAATCTCGATCAGCCGATCGATATCCAGATGCTTTTCGCAGTGATCGGCCAGCGCATCAAGCGCGACTTCGATCTGCGCATCATAGGCCAGAGACGAGGCAACGCCGAGATTGGCCAGCCATGCCTTGCGGAATGCATCGCCGGTGAACAACCCATGGACATAAGTGCCCTGCACGCGTCCATCGATTGACGCAGCACCATCGGGGCGTCCATCGATCATCACCAGCGGCCGCGCGCAGTCGTCCCCTTCGCTGCGGCCGAGATGGATCTCGTAACCTTCGATCGCCGCCCCCGTCGCGCAATGCGTGCCAGTGATCAGCGTGGTGGACTTGTCGGCGCTCATGAGCGTTTCGATATCGAGCAGGCCGAGCCCATCGACCGTGCCCGGCGATCCGTCGATCCCATCGGGATCGGCGATCGTTCGCCCGAGCATCTGATAGCCTCCGCACAAACCGAGCACATGACCCCCGCGACGGATATGCGCCTTGATATCGATGTCCCACCCCTGCGCACGCAGGAAAGCGAGATCGCCGATGGTCGATTTGCTGCCCGGCAGGATGACGACGTCGGCATTACCGGGAATGGCCTCGCCCGGCCGCACGAAGACCAGCTTCACGCCGGGCTCCATGCCCAGCGGATCGAGATCGTCGAAATTGGCAATCCGCGCCAGCACCGGCACCGCGATGATGCGCGTCGATGACGAGTCATGGGTGCGATCGAGATCGACAGCATCCTCGGCGGGCAGGAACGCCGCCTGCGGCAGCCAGGGCAACACACCGATGGATGGCCACCCCGTCAGCCGCGTGATCGCCGTGAGGCCATTGTCGAACAGGCTGAGATCGCCGCGAAACTTGTTGACGATGAAGCCGCGGATACGCGCGCGCTCTTCAGGTTCAAGCACCAGATGCGTGCCGGCGAGGCTCGCAATGACGCCGCCACGATCGATATCGCCGGCGATCACAACGGGAATGTTGGCGGCTGCAGCAAAGCCCATATTGGCGATGTCGCCGGCACGCAGATTGATTTCCGCCGGGCTGCCGGCGCCTTCGACGAGAACCATGTCCGCCTGATCGGCGAGCAGCGAGAAACTCTCCAGCACCGCCGGCAACAGCGCAGCCTTCTTCTCCAGATAATTCCTCGCGCGCAGCGTGCCCCAGCGCTTGCCCTGCACGATCACCTGCGCGCCAGTGTCGGTCTCGGGCTTCAGCAGCACCGGGTTCATGTGTACGGACGGAGAAAGCTTCGCAGCCCGCGCCTGCACTGCCTGCGCACGGCCGATCTCGCCGCCATCGACGGCAACAGCCGCGTTGTTCGACATGTTCTGCGGCTTGAACGGCGCCACCTTCAAGCCACGCCGCACCAGCGCCCGCGCCAGCCCAGCGACGATCGTCGATTTTCCGGCATTGGAGCCGGTGGCCTGGATCATCAGCGCGGGCGTGGTGAGGTTCATATGTTTTCTTTCATGAGCATGATCTTTTCCGAAAACCGGTGCCCACTTTTCGGGATTATGCTCTAGAATTCGATGCCCTTCTGGCCCTTGATGCCGGCGCGGAACGGATGCTTGATCAGTGTCATCTCGGTGACCAGATCGGCCATCTCTATCAGCTCGGGCTTGGCGTTGCGGCCGGTGATGACCACGTGCTTGTCCGCCGGCTTTTCGTCGCGCAGGAAGGTCAGGACTTCATTGAGATCGAGATAGTCGTAACGCAGCACGATGTTCAGCTCGTCGAGCAGCACCAGCCGATGACGGTCATCGCGGATCATCTCCTTGGCGCGCTCCCAGCCCGCGGTCGCGGCGGCGATGTCGCGCTCACGGTCCTGGGTAATCCAGGTAAAGCCCTCGCCCATGATGTGCAGCGTGACCAGATCGGGAAAGGTCTTCAGCAGACGCGCTTCGCCCGTGTCCCATTCCGGCGACTTGGTGAACTGCACGATGCCGACGGGATAACCATGACCGATATGGCGGAATACCATGCCCAGCGCCGCCGATGTCTTGCCCTTACCGGTGCCGGTATGGACGATCAACAGGCCTTTCTCGCCAACCTTGGTCGCCATGATCTTGTCTTTCGCCGCCTTATGCTTGGCCGCCTTGATCTTGTGGCGGGCATTTTCTTCATCGTCGTGGACAACTTCGGTCATGCGATTTCCTTTGCGATCTCTGTGTGTGCCTGCGGCAGAAGTTCGGCGATCAGATCGGCGGCGCGGTTGGAACGCGGCGTCCACAAGCCCCGACGAATGGCTTCGGCAAAGCGTGCCGCCGTCTCGCGCAACGCCGCCGGATTGACGGACGTCATGAAGCCGCGAACCTCGTCGTCTTCCAGATAGGACGCAAACAGCTGATCGAAATGATGATTGGCGACGGCATCGGTCGATGCCGCGAAGCCGAACAGATAGTCTACCGTCGCCGCGATCTCGAATGCGCCTTTGTAGCCGTGACGCATCACGCCAGCGATCCATTTCGGGTTGGCGCCGCGGCCGCGCACCACGCGCGAGATCTCATGCGCAAGCGGCCGCGCGATCGGCGCTTCGGGCCGCGACGTGTCGATATGTGCGATGCGCGGCGCCGAACCGCGCAGCGTCTGCACGGTCGCTGCGAGACCCCCGATAAACTGGTAATAGTCGTCGGAATCCAGAATGTCGTGCTCGCGGTTGTCCTGCGCCTGCGCGACGAGATCGATGCCCCTCAGCCGTTCGGCGAATTCACCGCGCGCATCCTCGCCGTCGGTTCCGCTGCCATAGGCATAGCCGCCCCAATCGAGATAGACCTCGGAAATATCGGCGCGATTACTCCAGCCCCCCTCGTCCATCAGCGCCTGCAAGCCTGCGCCGTAAGCGCCGGGCTTGGAACCGAACACACGGCGCGTCGCCTGTCGGCGCGCAATCTCGCAGTTCATGCCGCCGGCTTCGAGCGTGCGAGCCCGCGCGCGGACATTCGCGGCAATTGGATTGGCCTCATCTGGTTCATCGAGTTCGGCCACGGCACTCACAGCGGAGCCGATGATGTCCATCTGGGTCGGGAACGCATCGCGGAACAGGCCGGAAACACGGAAGGTCACATCGACGCGCGGGCGCTTCAGCTCAGACAGCGGCGTAATGGCAAAGCCGGTGACACGGCCGGAGGTTTCTTCCCAGAGCGGACGCGCGCCAATCAGCGCCAGCGCCTGCGCGACATCGTCGCCGCCGGTGCGCATATTCGCAGTGCCCCAGGCCGACAGTGCGATCGCACGCGGCCATTCGCCGGCTTCCTGCCAATAGGATTCGACGAGCCGCTCTGCCGCAAGTTGCCCTATGCGCCAAGCGGACGGCGTCGGCACCGCGCGGACATCGACCGCAAAGAAATTACGTCCAGTCGGTAGCACATCAGGACGCCCGCGGGTCGGCGCGCCGGAGGGGCCAGGGCGAATGAACTGGCCATCGAGACCGCTGAGAAACGCAGCCATCTCCGCATCGCCGCTAGCATCGATCGCCGGCCGCAATCTCGCATTGATCCAGTCAAGCACCGCGGCGGAGCGCGTCCAGGCGGGATCGCAAGGCAGTTTGCCGGAGACGAGTTGCAGCGCCAGCCCTTCGATCCGTTCGACGGTGTCACCAGTGGTGCGCCACATCGCTTCGTCAACATCGGCAAGAACACCAGGGCGCGGACCGAGATAATCATCGGCCATCTCGCGGGTGAGCGGATCGAACGCGCCAAGACCGAGATCGACAGCCAAAGCACGATGCAGCGACGCATCCTGCGGCTTGATCTCCGAACGCGGCAGGCGCGCGATGGACACCAGGAGATCATTGCGCTGCGCATCCTCAGGCACGCGCCCGAAGATGTGCAGCCCGTCACGAATCTGCATTTCCTTGAGATCGCAGAGATGGGCATCGAGCGCGCGCAACGCCTCACCCGTCGGTGTGTCACGGGTGACATTAACGTCGGCATCGATCTGCTGCGCGCGTGCGAGCGACAGGATGTCCTCGGCGATCACTGCCGCACGCTTGGGATCGAGATCGGTCGCCATGGCATATTCGTCGACCAGATTCTCCAGCCGCGCCAGATCGTCGTGCAGCTCAGCCCGCGTCATCGGCGGCGTCAGATGATCGATGATCACGGCGGAGGCACGGCGTTTGGCCTGAATGCCCTCGCCGGGATCATTGACGATGAAGGGATAGAGATGCGGCAGCGGACCGAGCACGGCATCGGGCAGACAATCCGCCGACAGACCTGCGCTTTTCCCCGGGAGCCATTCGAGATTGCCGTGCTTGCCGAGATGCACCACCGCATGGGTGTCGAAGTCATGGCGCAGCCAGAGATAAAATGCGAGATAGTGATGCGGCGGCACCAGATCCGGATCGTGATAAGTGCTCTTGGGATCGATATTGTAACCGCGCGCCGGCTGCACGCCGATAGTGATATTGCCGAAACGATGCAGGCCGAGACAGAAGGCGCCATCGACCACATGCGGATCGTTCTCGGCCCTGCCCCAGCGTGTCTCGACTGCTGCCTGCACATTAGCGGGCAATGTCGCGAACGCCGCGTGATAATCGGCCGGCGACCATGTCACGCCACCGTCTCGCTCCGCGCGACCGGCAAGCGCATTGGTCGGCCCCTGCTGCAATAGCTGCATCATCGCGGCTGTGGTGCCGGGCGCATCGCCGGTGACGTATCCGGCGTTGCCCATGGCTGCGATCACATCGATGAGGCTCTGCGGCGTATCGAGGCCGACGCCATTGGCGAGACGACCGTCACGATTGGGATAGTTCGCGAGGATCAGCGCGACACGACGCTCGCTCGCGGAGGTTCGGCGCAAGCGGACCCAGGCGCGCGCCAGATCAGCGGTCGCATCGATGCGATCCTGCACCGGCTGCAATGTGGTCGGCGCAAAGCCACCATCGCTAGCGCCGCGTTCCTTGAAGGCGATGGCATTGGCGAAGATACGGCCATCGACTTCAGGTAGCACCACATGCATCGCCAGATCGCGCGGCGTGAGACCCCGGGTCGAGGCTTCCCAGCTGGCGCGCGAGATGCCGGCCTGTGCGACCTGCAGTATCGGACAGCCTGATGCCGACAACACGCCGGCATCGTCATGCGCGGTCGCTGTGGCGAAGGCTGTCGCGTTGATGATGATATCCGGCGGATAGGCTCCGAGCGCGGCACGCAGGAAAGCGGCGGAGCGCTTATCTTTCAGGCTGGTTACATAGAGGCAGACGGCATTGAGACCGCGTGCACTCAAAGACAGACGCAACGCATCGATCGCAGCGGTATCCCCACCTGCGACCAGCGCGCGATAGAAAATCACGATGGCGTTGGGCCGATCATCCGGTGTCGGTTCACCCGGCCAGAATCCGGCTGACGGCATCGGCCGTGCCGCAGGTGGCTCCTGACCATAGCCGATCAAATGCGCGGCATAGCGCAAGGCCAGCTGCGCGTTATCGACGCCACCCTCGCTGCAATAGCGCCACAGCGCGTGGGTGTCATCGCTACTGACCGTGCCACGCGCGGCCAGCTCGGCATTCCACTCCATCTCGCCGGGCAAACAGGCGAATTTGGCGCCGCGGCTCAGTGCGTCGCTGCGCAGGCTTTCGACGCCATGGGGCCAATAGCTGATGCCGCCGAGCATGCGCAGCACGACGATCTTCGCCCTGGCCAGCGTGCGCTCGACATAGAGATCGACCGACGCAGGATGACCGAGCGCCAGCATGTTGGTGAACCGCACGCTGGGGAAATCGCCTGGCAGTGTCGCATGCGCCGCATTGAATGCCGCCAGATCGCTGTCCGCCGCCGACAGCACGACGATATCGGCAGTGTCCTGCCCGAGATCGCGGGCGACGTCACCGTCGTCAATGCTGCCGGAGGTATCGAGCTTCAGATGCATGCGGGTGAACCTGCGTTACCCGGCGAGTGCCTTTCGTACCGCGTCGCCGTCGAATCCCTTCAGGCCGATCACAACGAGATGCTCGGCCTGCGCCAGATCCGGCCGCCCGAAAGCGAGCTCGACGCGGGCACCGACGGCCTGCACCACGATCGGCGCGGGCTTGTCGGCGATGCGCGCATGACCCTTCACGCGCAGCACGCCGTCGAGGCCAAGCGCGTCACTGATGCGTGCGCGCATCGCGTCGATGCTGGTGGCGGCGGCGGGTTTGACGACGATGCTGTCGAAATCATCATGGTCGTGTTCTTCCTCCTCGCCATGATGACCGGCGCGGGCCGCTATGTCGTCCTCCGCAGCCGCGTCGAGGCCGATCAGCACCGATGGCGCGAGATCGCCCTTGGAACGCACGATATTCACGCCCGGGCGCAACACGGCTTTAAGCTTGGCCTCGATCTCGGCAAGTTTCTCCGGAGCGACCAGATCGCTCTTCGAGAGCACCACGAGATCTGCGCAGGCAAGCTGATCCTCGAACACTTCCTCGATGGGATCGTCATGCTCGATGCCTTCGTCCCTGACGCGTTGCTCGGCGACAGCATCTTCGTCCAGCGTGACGCGGCCCTCAGAAAGCGCCAGCGCATCGACGACAGTGACGACGCCATCGACAGTGGCGCGGGTCTTCACTGCCGGCCATGCAAAGGCCTTCAGCAGCGGCTGCGGCAGCGCGAGCCCCGATGTCTCGATGACAATGGCATCGAGAGGCCGTTCGCGCGACAGAAGCTTGTCCATGGTCGGCACAAAGTCATCGGCCACGGTGCAGCAGATGCAGCCATTGGTGAGCTCGACGATATCGCCGGGCGCGCAGGCTTTAGCCGCGCATTCCTCAACGAGACCGCCATCGAAACCGGCATCGCCGAATTCATTGACGATCACCGCGATGCGACGGCCATCGGCCTGGGTCAGCAGCGAGCGCAGCAGCGTGGTCTTGCCGGCGCCGAGAAATCCGGTGAGCACAGTGACGGGAACGCGGGACATTCAATTCTCCTGGGAACGCTTGAGCCAGAGCGGAAGCCCGGCCGCGATGAAAGCGACATTCGGCACGGCGGCCGCGATGATCTGGTTGAGCCGGCCCTGTGCATCACGAAAGGCACGGCCGAGCGGGGTCTCCGGCACGAGACCGAGCCCGACTTCGTTGGACACGAAGACAATCGGATAGCGCGAGACATCGAGAAAGCGCACCAGACGCTTCGCTTCGATCTCCGGATCACGCTCGGCTAACATCAGGTTGGACAGCCACAGTGTCAGGCAATCCACCAGCACGACGCGCCCCACCGTGGCCTCGCGCGTCAGGGCATCGACAAGGGTCAGCGGTTCTTCCACGGTGATCCAGCCTTCGCCGCGCTGCCTGCGATGCTGCGCGATACGGACGTGCATTTCGTCATCGCCGGCCGTTGCGGTGGCCAGGTAAACCTTCGTCAAGCCGATGCCATCGACCAGCCTTTCGGCGAAAGACGACTTGCCCGAGCGCGCACCGCCCAGCACCAGTGTTGTTGTAGCGGCGGTCATTTCGGCGCACGCCCGTCTTCGGGCGACCAACGCAATGGCGGCACACGCGCAACCATGCCCTTCCGCAACACCTCGGCGCGCTCGCGCCAAGGTACGAGGCCGTAGTCGGATTTTTGATAGGAGTCGACGAAGGTCACCAGCGCCGCACTGCCACTGTCAGTCTGCAGATCACCGAACAGGAACGTGTAGCCATCCGGGCTCGTCACCGCGACCGTTGCCGGCCGCTTGCAGACGCTGAGGCATTGCACGGGACGCACCATCACTGCAGCATCGCCATCGTCGAGCGCGGCCTTCACGGCATCGAACATCTCAGGGCCTACGATCGTGCCGGTATCGGCGGCTTTGCAGCTGATGCACACGCTCACGACAACGGGGCAAGCCGGTACAGGTCGCGGCGGTTCGACCGAAATTTGTTCGCCAGAGATGTCGGCGTTGTCGTGATCCATTACATGCTCAGTTCATGCCCTCGCGGGCCTACGAGCTTTGTTGGATCGCGCCGACAGCATGGCCGTCGGTTCGCTCCCGTCCGGTGCACCCCGCCCCGACGACGCCTCCAAAGCACAGTTCGTGATGGCAGGTCTCCTGGCTCGCGAGTCAAAGCCTGCAGCCGCCTTCCCGGGAATTCCCAGTGGCACCAGCGCGGGCTCGTCGCTTACAGTTGCGGGGGCAGCGCCGGCCTCAAACCGGCTTCCCTATTCACCTTCCACGCGGAAGGACCATCGCAAAAGACGCTATCTGCCGGGTGCGCCGGGGTCAACCGCGCCGGCAAGCGACCGCCCGGACCTGTTGACCTTGCAGGCCGTCTTGCGTCAGTTAGGCCGCGAAAAGGAACCCTATGTCCGCCCATTCTCAGTCCTTGTGGCAGCCACCCGCCATTGCGCCCGTCGACCCGCAGATCGCGGCAGGCATCCGTGCCGTCATCGACGGCAAGGCCAAGCCGCCGCGATCACTGGGACGAATCGAGGATCTGGCGCTTCAGCTCGGCATGATCCGGCATCCGGGCGAACCGCGCGGCGACAGTGCCGTGCTGCTGGTATTCGCTGGGGATCACGGGCTCGTCGCCGAGGGCGTGTCGCAATATCCGTCGGCGGTGACCGTTGCGATGGTGATGACCTATCTGGCCGGCCGCGCCACAGCCAATGCTTTCGCCGCGGCCAACAATATCGGTGTGCGCGTGATCGACATCGGCGTTGCGGCCGAACTGCCGGTTCATCCGAAGCTGATCGACGCCAAGGTGCGCATGGGCACGGCCAATGCCGCGCGTGAGCCGGCGATGACTTCAGCGCAGGCGATTGATGCGCTGATGCGCGGCTACCGAATCGCCGTTGGCGAGATCAAGGCCGGCGCAGACATCCTCGCGCTTGGCGAAATGGGCATCGGCAACACCGCCTCCTCGGCATTGGTGGTTCATCGGCTCGCGCCGGCACCTCTGGATGATTGTATCGGCGTTGGTGCCGGGCAGGACGACGCGGGTATGGCGCGCAAGCGCGCGGCGATCACGAAAGCGGCTGCACGCAGCGACGCAACCGTGCCGCTGCATGTGCTCGCCGAGTTCGGCGGGCTCGAAATTGCGGGCATGGCCGGCGCCGTGCTTGGTGCGGCATCGCAGCGACGCCCCGTCATCATCGACGGTTTCATCTCGACCGCTGCCGCGCTGCTCGCCGTTCGGCTCTGCCCGGCGGCACGCGACTATTGCGTGTTCGCACATCGCTCTGCCGAGCGCGGCCATGATATCGTACTCAACGCACTCGACGCCAAACCGCTGCTCGATCTCGGCCTGCGCCTCGGCGAAGGCACCGGCGCACTGCTGGCGGTGCCGCTGGTCCGCGCCGCCGCGCGCATGCTGACCGACGTCGCCAGCCTCGATGACGTGCTGGCTGGAAAGATCTAGATGGCGCTGGATCCGCATCTGCTCAATGCGATCCGCTTTCTGACCGTGGTGCCGACGCCGCACTCGGCCAACGCGCCGGAGCGGGACTGGCTGGCGCGGGCGATAAAATACTTTCCGCTTGTCGGCGCCGGCATCGGCGCAGCATCCGCGCTTGTATTCCTGATCGCGAGCGAATTCTGGTCGCCGCTGATCGCGGCACTGCTGGCGGTGACGACCAGCATCGCGATCACCGGCGCCCTGCACGAAGACGGCCTCGCCGATACCGTCGACAGTTTCGGCGGCGGCTGGAGCATCGAGAAGCGCCTTGCCATCATGAAGGACAGCCGCATCGGCACCTATGGCGCACTGGCTCTTGGCATCGGCGTTGCATTGCGGGTCGCAGCCATGGCCGCACTGCCAATCTGGCTAGGGGCTGCGGCGCTGATCGCAGCGCATGCAGCCGCGCGTGCCGTACCGGGCTTCGTGATCAATCGCCTGCCCTATAGCGGCGATACCGCAGCGATGAAGGTTTCCTATGCAGAAACACCCGTGCGGTCGAACGAACTCACTCTTGCGCTGATTATCGCCGCACTTGCGGCGATCCCGCTGGCGTTCATCACCGTTGCATCCGTTGCGGTCGGCTTGCTGCTCGGTGCAACATTCGCAGCCCTGCTCACGCGCTGGTCGCGCCGTTTGCTCGGCGGCTACACCGGCGACGTCCTCGGCGCTATCGAGCAATTGTTCGAGATCGGTTTCCTGCTCGGCGTCGCCGCCGCGATCAGATAGGCCACACCAGCGGCAGTTGATACGGCGCACCCTCGAAGGCGTCCGCGCCGCGGCCGATGCGCGCGATGGCTTCAACCATGCGGCCGTCGCGACCGAGTTGTTCGTCAGCCAACTGCACCATCAATTTGTTCGGCGTCACATAGGCCGAACGTTTGCGGAGCTCCTCTGCAATCGCAGTCTCGTAGCCGGGATTGCGATCACAGGCGATGGCATAAGCCGCAGCGCTGGAACGGCTGATTCCGGCCCAGCAGTGAATCAGCATCGGACGCTCGACAGTACTGCCGTGGCCAAAATCCAGAATGGCGCGCATCGTTCCGGCATCGGGCGCAATCAGCTCCGGCGTCTGTTCAACGATATCGTGAAATGCCAGTTGCAGATGGCGCTCAGGCGCGAGCCCGCTCCAGTCATGCGCTGTCGCGCCGGGCGACAGCAGCGTGAGCAAATCGAAGGACTTCAGCGACGCCGCCACGTTCACAACGCCGCTGAGAGAACTGACATGGATCATCAGAACGTCGCGCCTGCCTTCACAAGGTAAGTCCGCCCCGGCAGCGGATAGGCATTGAACCTTCCCGGGGTGAACGTGCTGGCCACCGCGTAATCGTAATATTGCGCGTCGAACAGATTATTGACACTCAGCGACCAGAAGACATTCTGATACTCGCCGCTCAACTTGAGGTCCACCGTCGCATTCGCCGGGATCAGCGGCTGAGCATTGCCCTGATCGTTGTCCATGCGGCGACTGCTCCAGTAGCGCACGGTCGCATCGATCACCGCATATTTTTCCCAGACGTTCCAGGTGACGCCGGCATTGGCAGTGAAGCGTGATACCAATGGCACGTCATTGCCTGCGAAGGTGCCCTCACGGAACACAGCGCGCGTCAGCGCCAAGCCGCCGCGCAACAGAACCGTGTCGCTGGCCTGCAGCGAAGCGCTGGTCTCCGAGCCGTAGCGACGGGTCGGATCGAGATTTCTGTTGTAGAAATTCACTGGATCGAACTGGATTTCATTATCCAGATCCATTCCGTAGATGCTGGACTGAGCCTTGAACGCTCCTGCCGAGATACGGAAACCAGCCTCGATATCCCTGGAGGTCTGGGTCTTCAGCGAAAATGTACCAGGGATTGGGTTGAAGTTGGCATCGAACGAGGGCCCCGACGCCACGCGTTCATCCACATTCGGCGTGCGGAGAGCGCTGGCGGCGCGGCCGAACACCGCAAAGATATCATTCAAGCGATGCTCAAGGCCGATATGCAGCGCATGCTGGGTCTCGTTGCTGTTCAGCGGCAGCGCCTGCGTATCGAAGGCGCCCGGCGCGTTTGGATCGAACCGATCCCGCGCATTCACGCTGGTGCGCTGGACGCGGCCGCCATAGGACAGATCCGTGCTTGGCAGAAGACCGACGGTCTGCTGCCAATAGGCCGCGAGCGTCTGCTGTGACAGATCATAGACATGGGTCGGAGCGACGCCGCGCAACTGACTGCGGCTGGAATGATAGGTCGCATCGTAATAATCGATGCCGGTCAGGATATCCGACGGCAGCCCGAACAGCGCATTCTTGATGCTTAACCGCGGCGTCAGCGACCAGGTCTGAAGATTGGTGTCCACATAACTGGCGTTGAAGCTCGATAGCGGAAGGCTTCCGAAGAAGCCGGCCTGCTGATCCTTGTTGCGGAGACCGCCATCGACGATCAGTTCAGCGCCGCTCCACAATGTTTTCGTGAAGCCGGCCGTGACATTTGCGCCCTGCTTGTCGGCATAATCCAGCGGCGTGCTCGCCCCCCTGCGATCGGTCAGCAGCTGATTCAGGCCAATGGATGGATCCACCGTCCGCGCACCGGGCAGACCGAGATGCTGATCGTCGCCGGATAAATTCAGGTAAGCGCTGAAATCAGGCGCGCTATAGCGGATATCACCAACGCCGGTGATCTGGTTCAGCTTGTTGTTGTCGCGATAGCCATCGGACGTGATGCCGCTGCCATAGAACGACGATGACCATGGCCCGGAACTGGCCGCCGCCGAGATTGAGCCGAGGCGCTGATTGAACGAACCACCACCGCCCTCGACGCGCATCGCGAAAGGCTTGGCCGAGCCAGCCTTGGTGACGATATTGATGACACCGCCCACAGAATTGTCGCCATAGAGCACAGCGCCGCTGTTTCCTTTGGTGATCTCGATGCGCGCAATGGAATCCTTGGGAATCGACGACAGATCGACGCCGGCGAGGTCGATATCGTTGAGCCTGCGGCCGTTAATGAGCACCAGCGTGTTGGCTGTCGCAAAGGCGCCGAAGCCGCGCAGATCGACCGACGTGCCGGCACCATTCACGCCACCATAAAGGCTTTGAACCTGCACGCCGGGCGTCTGCGCGATGATCTCCTGGATTGTCTGAGCTGGCGAACGCGCGATGTCTTCCGCCGTGATGACCGATGTGGCCGTCCCGGCAATGCCGTTCGGGAGCCTGCTGGCGGTGACGCTGATCGTATCAAGCTGAACACTCTGCTGTGCAGTTGCCGATGTGATGCCGACGACCATCAGAGGAACAATGCCGGCAGACAAGAGATAGGCGCGATTACGCCTTGTGAAGGCTATGGCGGGTGCAACGATAGCGGAAGACATGGTTCGGCCTCGGTTCGACGTTGTGGCACGTCACAGCGAACCAAGTCTCATTGCGGAGCTCGCGCCCTGCCAATGAAGCCAATGTCTGTACTCCCCGACCGACATCCTCGCGTGTGACCACGTATGACGGCAGGTCTCCTGGCTCGCGGGTCGATATCTTTCATCGCCTTCCCAGGACCGAGTTTCCCAGTGGCATGTGACGAAAGACTCACCGCTTACAGTTGCGGGGGCAGCCGCGGCATAGGGCAGTCCATCAAGAAGAACCTGCCCGCACCGCATTCCCTTTTGATCCCCTTTCGGGAAACCGTCCTCCCGATCTAGGACGGCGCTGCTCTGGAAGTCAATAATGCAGCGCCGGCCGGAATCCGAATACAGGAACGGTATATGGCCCCTACGCGTTCTGTCCGTCGAGCAGCCGCACCGCCTCGAACAGCGTCGCCGCACCCACCGCCAGCTGCTCGGGTTCGGACCATTCTTCGGGGCAATGGCTTTTGCCGTCCCTGGACGGAATGAACAGCATGGCGCTCGGCCCGATATGCGACATGAACGCGGCGTCGTGACCCGCGCCGGAGGCCAGCGTCGTGGTGGAGTAGCCGAGCTTGGCAGCGCTGCGACCGAGGATATCGCGCAGGTGATCATCGCAAGGTGACGGCGGATTCTGCGAGATCAGGGCAAAGCGTTCGCGATCGACTTTCGCACGCCTGGCGATGGCCAGACTCTCGCGATCGAGCAGTGCCACGAATTCATCGACCAGCGCGGCCTTCTCCGCACGGATATCGAGGATCAGGCGCGCGCCGCCGGGAACGACGTTGGCGGCATTCGGGCTGATCTCGAGGATCCCCGTCGTGGCGACGAAGTGGCCCTGCTTGCGCGCCGCAAACGCATTGGCCTGCTGGGCGACCAGCAGCACGAGTTCGGCGGCGGGAAGGCTCGCGTCTTTACGATATTCCATCAGCGTCGAGCCGGCGTGATCGGCGGCGCCCTTCAGCACGATCTCGACGCGGGTGATACCGGCGATGCCGGTGACGAGACCGAGATCGAGCTTCTTGCTTTCCAGCACGACGCCCTGCTCGATATGCAATTCGAGATAGCCGGCGAATTTTGGTTTCTGCATCGACGCAATCGCTGCGGGATCACCGCCGATGCGCTTGATGGCAGCGGCCAGCGTCTCGCCGGCCGCATTGGTGTAGGTCAGCATCTTCGCATCGAGCTCGCCGACCATGGCGCGGCTGCCGACACATGAGAGCCCGTATTCGCTGGGCTCCTCGGCGAGAAAGTCCACGATCTCGATGGGGTGCCGGGGCTTGTAGCCGGACGCCTGCAGCGCACGCACCGCTTCCAGCGCGGTGAGGATGCCGGAGATACCGTCGAAGCGGCCGCCGGACGGCACCGTATCGGAATGCGAGCCGAGCATGATCGGCGGCAGGCCCGCGACGCTGCCTTCCAGCCGCGCGATCACATTGGCGGCAGCATCCATGCGCACCGTCATGCCGGCCGCGAGATACTGCTCGCGCAGCCAGGCGCGGCCGTCGAGAAAGCGCTGCGAGAACGATCGCCGCGTCCATGGCTTGTCGGGATCGGTGATGGCGGCGAGCGCCATATGGTCGTCCCAGAGGCGGTTCTGATCGATGGGCGGCTTTGTCTCGGTCGGCATGATCGGCATGAGGCTCATGAGTTGGCGGCACTGGCGCCGGCGCGATTATTGTTGAACACTTTGGCCATCGTGAAGCAAGACGATGGACATCGCGAAGCAAGAAACGATCAGGGAGAAAATCGTGACCAGCAAGACCAAGATCGCATGGGTGACCGGCGGCGGCACCGGAATCGGCAAGGCGGGGGCGCAGGCGCTGCTGGCGGACGGCTGGACGGTGGTCATTTCCGGCCGCCGGGCCGATGTGCTGAAGGGCGTCGCCGATGAACTCGGCGCCGGCGGCAAGCCGGTGGAAGCAATGGCGCTGGATGTCAGCAATGCCGACGACGTCAACAAGGTGGCGCAGGCCATCCTCGCCAAATACGGCCGGATCGATCTCCTGGTGAACAGCGCCGGCATCAATGTGCCGAAGCGCAGCTGGGAGGACGTCACCCAGGACGGCTGGGACCAGATCGTCGACATCAATCTCAACGGCGTGATGTATTGCATGCGCGCGGTGCTGCCGGCCATGCGGGCACAGAAGGACGGCTGCATCATCAATGTCGCCTCATGGGCCGGGCGCATCGTGTCGAAGATGACGGGACCGGCCTATACGGCCACCAAACATGCCGTGCTGGCACTGACGCATTCGTTCAACATGGATGAAGGCATTAACGGCCTGCGCGCCTGCTGCCTGTCGCCGGGGGAAGTCGCGACCGACATCATGAAGAATCGTCCGGTGCCGCCCAGCGCCGAGGTGATGGCGCGGATGCTGCAGCCGGACGATCTCGGCAAGACCATCGCCTTCATCGCCGGCATGCCGCCGCATGTCTGCATCAACGAGGTGCTGATCGCTCCGACGTGGAACCGGAGCTTTCACAATATGTGATGGGCTCGGATACCGATGGCGCCCGGCTGGAACGAACACACATCGTCATGGCCGGGCGGCGCGTTAAAGCCCCCTCACCTTCACGGCGTGATAGCGACCTTCAGCACGCCATCGCGCTGGTGCGCGAACAGATCGTAGGCTTTTTCGATATCGTCCAGTTTGTAGTGATGCGTGACCAGCGCCGTCAGGTCGGCGCGGCCGGAGGCAACGACGTTCATCAGCCGTCGCATCCGCTCCTTGCCACCGGGGCACAGGCTGGTGACAATCGTGTTGTCGCCGAGGCCCGCCGAAAAGGCGCTCAGGGGAATCTGCAGATCCGTCGAATAGACGCCAAGGCTGCTCAGGGTGCCGCCCGGCCGCAGCGCGCGCAGTGCCGATTCGAAGGTGCCTTGCGTACCCAAGGCTTCGATGGCCACATCGACGCCGCGGCCGTCGGTCAGGTCCATGATCTGCTTGACCGGATCCCCCTTCTTGAAGTCGACGACCATATCAGCGCCGAGCCGTTTGGCGACCTCGATGCGCGCGGGCACCGTATCGACACCGATGATCGTGGTCGCGCCCATCAGCTTCGCGCCGGCGATCGCGCAGAGTCCGATCGGCCCCAGAGCGAACACCACCACCGTGTCGCCGATCCTGATGCCGCCGCGCTCGGCGCCCGCAAATCCCGTCGACATGATGTCCGGACACATCAGCACCTGCTCGTCCGTCAACGCGTCGGGCACCGGACTGAGATTGACCATGGCATCGGGCACCAGCACATACTCGGCCTGCGCACCATCGATCGTATTGCCGAACCGCCAGCCGCCGCTGGCCTTGAAGCCGTGCTTCGTTCCAGCGCCATCCTGCGATGAGCAACCGCAGAGACATGCGTAACTGTGGCCGCTCGGCGTGATGGCGCCGGCAATGACACGCTGGCCCTCGCGATAGCCGGTGACGGCGCTGCCAAGCTTCTCAATGATACCAACCGGTTCGTGTCCGATGGTCAGCCCTTTCGCTACCGGATATTCACCCTTGAGGATATGCACATCGGTGCCGCAGATCGTGGTGGTCGTGATGCGCATCAACGCATCGAGCGGGCCGACATCGGGGATCGGCTTGTCCTCCAGAACGATACGACCCGGTTCGACAAATATCGCTGCCTTCATCTTCGGCATGATCTGCTCCTGCTGGCGATGGTGCGTCGAACGACGCCATGAGCCAATCATCTGCGCATCTTGCGGTGACCGGATTGAGGTGGATCAAGTGGCGATGCCATTTGAAGGCCTCTGAAGTGGCGGACATATAGCCGCATGTCTGCGCGGCTTTTGATTCAATTTGTCAAACAGCCACTGCGCTTCAGACACTTGCCCTCCAGACATGCGTCATCGCCCCTGTTGTTTGCGGCGCGGGGGCGCCGTCGTCTCGTGCATTCCCGCCCCCTTGCGAGAGGGCGTGCGGAACGCCGGGTGCCCGATGCACC
>NZ_JBGMOE010000228.1:0-165888 GCF_041424195.1 Tardiphaga sp.
GGTGCATCGGGCACCCGGCGTTCCGCACGCCCTCTCGCCAGGGGGCGGGAATGCAAGCGACGACGGCGCCCCCGCGCCGCCAACAACAGGGGCGATGACGCATGTCTGAAGGGCAAGCGTCTGAAGCGCAGTGGCTGTTTGACAGTTGAATCCGATGAGGCCGTAGCGTCAGGCCGTAGGATGGGGTGAGCGTCTTCGCGAAACCCATCAATCAAACAAGCTCAGAAAGCGATGGGTTTCGCTTCGCTCTACCCATCGTACATTCTGCATTTCGGCGGTCGACTAATTCAGCACGCGCTTCCCGTCCGGCCCGTCCAGCGAGAACAGCGGCACGTCGATCTCGAACGGCTCGCCGGTATCGGTCACCATCTGATAGGTGCCTTCCATGAAGCCGGACGCCGTCGGCAGCGGTACGCCCGACGTGTATTCGAAGCGCTCGCCGGGGCCGAGCACGGGCTGTTCGCCGACCACGCCTTCGCCGCGCACTTCCTGCATGCGGCCGGACGCATCGGTGATGATCCAGTGGCGGGTCTTCAGCTGCACGGTCTCTTGACCGGCATTGGTGATGACGACCGTATAGGACCAGAAGAACTGTCGTTTTTCCTGCGACGAGCGTTCCGGCATGAAATTCGGTTCGACGGTGACTTCAATCTGTCGTGTGATGGCGCGGTACATGGCGGTGTCATCGTCCAAAATGTGTTGCAAGCATAGCGAAAAACACATCGCCGGCCAAATCCGGGGAATTTAGGCGGGGAGTTGGGCGCCAAACGGCGGCGGCCCATCGCGGTTTCAACATAGTTCCCGCATAATCGATCCGTGATTTGGTTATGACGTGACGGATCGCCCCATGCAAATTGCCTGCAGACTATGGGACGGTCGATTTTTCCATGATGCGATGCCTTCCGTTGAACGGTGCTGAATGACCTCTGTTGCCGATCCGATCGCTGGCCAGCCGCACGCAGATGCGCCTTCGCACGTGTCCGCGGCGCGCGCCTCCACGCGTACGGACGCCGCGTCGTTTCCCGTTGCCGGCACCGAGCGCGAATTGCGTCTCGACCTGTTTCGCGGACTGGCCCTGTGGCTGATCTTCATCGATCACCTGCCGCCGAATATCCTGACCTGGCTCACGATCCGTAATTATGGCTTCAGCGACGCCACCGAGATCTTCATCTTCATCTCCGGGTACACTGCTGCCTTCGTCTATGGCCGCGCGATGCTGGAGCAGGGCACGCTGGTGGCCAGCGCGCGCATCTTCAAGCGGGTCTGGCAGATCTATGTCGCCCACGTCTTCCTGTTCACGATCTTCCTCGCGGAAATCTCCTATGTGGCAACGCGCTTCGAGAACCCGCTTTATTCCGAGGAAATGGGAATCCTCGATTTTCTCAAACAGCCCGATGTGACCATCGTCCAGGCGCTGCTGCTGAAATTTCGCCCGGTGAACATGGACGTGTTGCCGCTCTATATCGTTCTCATGCTGTTCCTGCCGCTGATCCTCTGGCTGATGCAGCGCCGCGCCGATCTCACGCTGGCGCTGTCGGTCGGTCTCTATGTGCTGACCTGGGAATTCGACCTGCATCTGACGGCCTATCCGAATGGCGTCTGGGCCTTCAACCCGTTCGCGTGGCAATTGCTGTTCGTGTTCGGCGCCTGGTGCGCGCTGGGCGGCGCCAGACGGATGTCGCGCATTCTGTCCTCGAACATCACGCTGTGGCTCTGCGTGGCCTATCTGCTGGCGGCGTTCTGGGTGACGCTGACCTGGTACATTCCGCAGATTCACCATCTGCTGCCGAAGATCATCGAGCAGTGGATGTATCCGATCAACAAGACCGATCTCGATGTGCTGCGCTTCGCCCACTTCCTGGCGCTGGCGGCGCTCACCGTCCGGTTCCTGCCGAAAGACTGGCCGGGGCTGAAATCGATCTGGCTGCGGCCGATGGTGCTGTGCGGCCAGCACTCCCTCGAAATCTTCTGTATCGGGGTATTCCTGGCCTTTGCCGGTCATTTCGTGCTGGCTGAGGTCGCCGGCGGAGCCGGCATGCACGCCCTGATCAGCTTTCTCGGCATTGTTGTCATGTCAACTGCCGCATGGGTATTTTCGTGGTACAAGGGTGTCGCTGTCAAAAGCGGGTCCCGCGCCAAACGATCTGACGCGGATCTCGCAGGAGGGGAAGCATGAAGGCCGTTCTTCGGCTCACGATGCTGGCTTGCCTGCTGGTGGCGGTTCCTGTCCGGGCCGAACCGCCTGCGCAGACCTGTGAGGTTCCGGCTTATCTCCTGACATCCGAAAGCCCGCTGCCCAAGGTCGAGGCTGCGGCCATACCGGGCGGAAAGCTCGATATTCTGGTCATTGGCAGCCGATCCTCGGTAATCGGGGTCTCCGACCAGTCCGCGGCCTATCCGAGCCGGCTACAGACCTATCTCAAGGAGAAGTTGCCGGGCGTCGAGGTGAACGTGGCGCTGGAGCTGCAGGTCAAGAAGACCGCTGAAGAAATGGTCCCGACCCTGGACCAGCTGGTGGCGGACAAGAAGCCGAGCCTGGTGATCTGGCAGACCGGAACCGTGGATGCCATGAGACAGGCCGACGCCGAGGACTTCCGGAACGCCCTGGATGAGGGCGTTGCAGCTATGCAAAAGGCGGGAACTGACGTCATTTTAATGAATCTGCAGTACAGTCCGCGGACGGAGACGATGATTTCGGGCTCCGCCTACCTAGATAATATGCGTGTGGTGGCGCAGCAGCACGACGTCCCGCTGTTCGACCGTTTCGCCATTATGCGGCACTGGAATGAGAGCGGTGATTTCGACCTGTTCAGTCCCTCGCCCGGCATGGATCTGGCCAAGCGGGTGCATGATTGTCTTGGCCGGGCGCTTTCGACCTTTGTCGTCGATGCGGCCAAGATCAAAGCCGCGGATTTGAGGATTCAGCGTTAATGAGTTTCGTTGGTTATTTGTCTCGCCTTGCCGTCGTCGCTGCCTGTGTTGCCTCTACGACCTTCGCACTCCCCCTCTCGTCGTCCGTCGCTCGCGCGGATACGGCGCAGGCAGCGCCATTTGATGGCAAGACCGCCGAACAGACCGCCGTTGCGACCGATCCCGCAGATGCCGCAAAGAAGGGCGTCGCTGCGAAGGCTATCGACAAGGTCAAGGAAGTCGCGAAGTCCGCCACTGATATTCTGAGCCGCGTGCCGTGCCGCGCGCCGAAGGGCGGTATGAAGGCGATGGGCGCATTGCCGCATGTCGCCAGCAAGCTCGCCGCCGGCAAGCCGGTCGTCATCGTTGCCTTCGGCTCATCCTCCACTCAGGGCTGGGGATCGACCGCGCCCGAGTTCACCTATCCGAACCGTCTCGCTGCGCAGCTCCATCGTGCCTATCCCGGTGCCGACATTGCTGTGCTCAATCGTGGCAAGGGCGGTGAGGATGCGCCGGAAATGATGGCGCGGCTGCAGAACGAAGTGATCAATGCCAAGCCGGATCTCGTGATCTGGCAGGTCGGTACCAATGCCGTGCTGCGCAATCTCGATCCGGCCGAGACCGGCAAGATGATCGAGGACGGCGTCGGCCGGATTCAGGCCGCGGGCTCCGACGTGGTGCTGGTCGATCCGCAATATTCGCCAGCGACGACATCCAAGCCGGAAGGCACCGGCAAGATGTTATCGCTGATGCACAAGGTCGCCGAGTTGCGCAAAGTTGGAATCTTTCCGCGCTTTGAAGTGATGAAGGAATGGCACGAGAGCCAGCAGATGGCGTTCGACAGTTTCGTTATTTCCGACGGCCTGCACATGAACGACTGGGGCTATGCGTGCTTCGCGCAACTGCTGGGCGATAACATCATCAAGTCGGTCGGTCAGGTGAAGCTCGGCATCAACGAGCCGCAGATACAGCAGGCGCAGAAGCCGCTGTAATACTGCGGCCGACATTTCGCCGGCCGCAGCTTTCAATACTGGTCGATCAAGCCTTGGCCAGCGCCGCTTCGAGATCCTCGATCAGATCGTCGCGATGCTCGAGCCCGGCCGAAAAGCGTACGAAGCCTTCGGTGATCCCCAGTTCGAGACGCGCCTCCAGCGGCAGACGCTGATGCGTCGTCGTCGCCGGATGCGTCACCAGGCTCTTGGCATCGCCGAGATTGTTGGAGATGCGCGCGACCTTGAGTTCGTTGAGGAAGCGGAACGCGCCGGCCTTGCCGCCCTTCACTTCGAAGCCGATCAGCGTTGAGCCCGCACGCATCTGCTTCTTCACCGTCGCCGCTTGCGGATGATCCTCGCGGCCCGGATAGATCAGCCGCGAAATCTTCGGATGCTGCGCCAGCACGTCGGCAATCGCCGCCGCAGTCTGCGTCTGCCGCTCGACGCGGATCGCCAGCGTCTCCAGTCCCTTCACCAGTGTCCACGCATTGAACGGCGAGATCGAGGGGCCGGTCTGGCGCAGATAGTTGTGAATGTGCTCGTCGATAAAGTCCTTCGACGACAGGATGATGCCGCCGAGGCAGCGTCCCTGACCATCGATATGCTTGGTCGCCGAATACACCACGACATCTGCACCGAGCGCCAGCGGGCTCTGCCAGAGCGGGGTCGCGAACACGTTGTCGACGATCAGTCGCGCGCCGCCCGTATGGGCGATCTTGGCGATGGCCGATATGTCGAGCACGTCGAGCGTCGGATTGGTCGGGCTCTCCAGGAAGAGCGACTTGGTGTTCGGCCGCATCGCCTTCTGCCACTGGTCGAGGTCGAGGCCGTCGACCAGGGTGAATTCGATGCCATAACGCGGCAACAGTTCCTCGATGACGTAGCGACACGATCCGAACAGCGCCTTGGCGGCGACGACGTGATCACCCTTGCGCAGCGGCGCCAGGATGGCGGTGGTCACGGCGGCCATGCCGGTGGCGGTGGCGCGCGCGGCCTCCGCACCTTCGAGATCGATCATGCGGTTCTCGAACATCGATGTGTTCGGGTTCGAGAAGCGCGAATAGATGAAGCCGGGGTCTTCGCCCTTGAACCGCGCCTCGCAGGCCTCAGCGGTCTCGTAGATGAAGCCCTGCGTCAGGAAGAGGGCTTCGGAGGTTTCGTTATATTGCGAGCGCAGTGCACTGGAATGAACGAGGCGGGTTTCGGGGCGATAGGACTTCTCAGACATGTGACCTCCAACGTACCCGCGTGACACGGGCACAAAAAAACCGGCCTGGACGGACGTCCTCAGGCCGGGATCGCATGCTGGAAGGACATGTGTCCCCGGCCTGTTTAGCGACTTATTTTACGTGGCTGCAAGCCGGCCGGCTCAAATCACCACGGGATAACGATGTGCATATTCCCGCTTGCCCTTTTCGTCAAGGCGGGGCTGAGATAACCGGTAAAGTCGCGATTTTTCAGTGTATTCTCGCTGAAAGACGACCGAAGGACGAGACCAGTGCCGTTTACGCTTGCCCCCGATGCCGATGGAATTCTGCCCGACCGCATGATTGCGGCGATGGCCGATGCCGGCCTGATCCTGCCGGAATATCCCTTCGTCGAGAGCCAGATTCAGCCCGCCAGCCTCGATCTGCGGCTCGGCTCCGTCGCCTATCGCGTGCGCGCAAGCTTCCTGCCGGGACCGAATTCGACGGTCGCCGAGCGCATTGATGAGCTGAAGCTGCACGAGATCGACCTGTCGGATGGCGCGGTGCTGGAAACCAACTGCGTCTACATCGTCCCGTTGATCGAAAGCCTGGCGCTGCCGGCGAATATCTTCGCCGCCGCCAATCCGAAGAGCTCCACGGGGCGCCTCGACGTGTTCACCCGCGTCATCGCCGATGGCACGCGCCGCTTCGACGTCATCGGCGCCGGTTATCACGGCCCGCTCTATGCCGAGATCAGCCCAAAGACATTTCCGGTCCTGCTGCGCGAAGGCTCGCGTCTGTCGCAGGTTCGCTTCCGCGTCGGCGATGCGGTGCTCGATACCGAAGCGCTGGAAGAACTCCACGCGCAGGAGCCGCTGGTCGACAGCGAGACGGCCGACCTCAACAACGGCCTCGCGCTCTCGGTTGATCTCTCAGGCGAAAACGCCTCCGGCTTCGTCGGCTACCGCGCCAAGCGTCATACCGGTGTGGTCGATATCGATCGCCGCGGTGGCTACAGCGTCGATGAATTCTGGGAGCCGATCTCGGCGCGCAAGGATGGCACGCTGATCCTCGATCCCGGCGAGTTCTACATTCTCGCCTCCAAGGAAGCGGTGCAGGTACCACCGGATTACGCCGCGGAAATGGTGCCGTTCGATCCGCTGGTCGGCGAATTCCGCGTGCATTATGCCGGCTTTTTCGATCCGGGCTTCGGCCATGACGGCGCCGGCGGCAAGGGCTCGCGCGCCGTGCTCGAAGTGCGCTCGCGCGAAGTGCCGTTCATTCTCGAACACGGCCAGATCGTCGGCCGTCTCGTCTATGAGCGCATGCTGGACCGGCCGGACTCGCTCTACGGCCAGCGCATCGGCTCGAACTATCAGGGCCAGAGCCTGAAGCTCTCGAAGCACTTCAAGGTCTGATCGCTCGCCGCCTGAGCAGGCAAGAAAAAGGCCCGCATCGCTGCGGGCCTAAGTTTTTTCTGGAGACTAAGTAGACGATAGATCGTCAGGCTTACTGAACGAAGCCTGCGCCGAAGTTGCCCAGGTTGAAGCGGTAGTTCAGACCAGCCTTGATCGTGTGCTCGTCGTTCTTGAAGCCGCCGACAGCGAGAGCTGGCGTGAGGAAGGTGACGTTGCCGAAGTCGTAATACTGATATTCGACCTTGCCCGACCAATTCTGGGTGAACAGGTATTCGAGACCGCCACCGACAGTGTAGCCATCGCGACCGCCGTTGCCGCCGAAGCCATTGGTGAAGCGCGAGTCAGCCCAGGCGTAACCGCCCTTGGCGTACAGCAGGGCCGGACCCCAGGTGTAGCCGAGACGGCCGGTGACCGAACCGAGGCCACGATTGTCGAAGTTGCTGTTGGTGTCCTTGAAGCTGTAATTGGCTTCCAGACCGAATACCCAGTTCGGCGCGAACTGGTAGTCGTAACCACCCTGCACACCGCCCATGAACGTGCCGTCGCGGTTGCCGATCAGCGCGTTGTCTTCACCCGGGAACGCGCCGCCGACGTGACCACCGATGTAGAAACCGGTCCAGTTGTAGATCGGAGCAACCGGAGCATAGGCCGGGGCCTTGGTGTAGGGACGCGCAGCCAGGTCAGCAGCGGATGCCGGAGCAGCCAATGCGACGAGAGCGAGAGCTGCGGTGGAGAGTAGAATCTTCTTCATTACGTGTTCCTTCTCAATCCCAACGGGGATGACGAAGGTAACCTAGACTATTGCGCGGTGATTGCTGTCACACGCATGCAACAGCGCCTCAAACGAAAAAGGCAAATTCGGAGGCGATGTCGTGCTTATGACACAGCATTGCCTTTTTTGTTTTTGGAACCTTTCTGCATCGACATTTTCGTGTGCACAAAGATAATGAACGCAATTTTCATAAATTGATGTCAGCCGCGAAAACGCAACGCCGCAACCAGCGCTGTGAGGCCTTCGCGATAGGTCGGGAACGCGAGCTTCACGCCGAGCTCGCGTTTCAGCCGTGCATTCGAGATGCGGTTATTGCTGGCATAGAAGCTGCGGGCCATCGGGCTCATCTCGGCTGTTGCGAAGTCCTGCTCGGGCGGCGGCGCGATACCCATCAGTGCGGCGGCATAGGTGACGACGTCCTGCGGCGGCGCAGGCTCGTCGTCGCAGAGATTGAAGATGCCGGTCTGCGGATGTTTGAATGCTATCGCGATTGCCGTCGCGATGTCGTCCACATGAATGCGGTTGAACACCTGGCCCGGCTTGACGATGCGATGGGCCTTGCCGGCCTTGAGATTTTCCAGCGCATTGCGGCCGGGGCCGTAGATGCCGGCGATGCGCAGGATCGTGGTGCGATGGCCGGCAGCGGCAAGCCAGGCGTCTTCGGCATCGATCCGCGCCTTGCGCCGGCCTTCGCCGGCGACCGGGGCAGTCTCGTCGATCCAGGCACCCTGATGATCGCCGTAAACCCCGACACTGGAGAGATAGATGATGCGCTGGATGCCGCTGGCGGCGATCTGCGAGCCGAACGCTTGCAGCACGGGATCGCCATCCGCGCCGGGCGGGATCGAGACGAGCAGTGCATCGGCATTTGCGAGACGATCGGCAATGGTCGGATCGGTGACCTCCGGGTTAAAGACGAGCGTCTCTACATTGCGGGCTGGCGCCAAGGCAGCCGTCTTTCCGGTTGCGCGGACCGTGCCGGCAAGCGCGGTGAACTGATCGCCATGGCTAGCGATGAACCGGTTTGCGCTGTAGCCGAGCCCGAATACGAAAAGACGCACGTTCATTCCATTTCTGCATGGATCGGGCGCAAAGCCCCTTCGAATGGCATCATTCGGGGCGCAGCGCGCGCCGGTCAAGTGCGCGACTTCGTCATCTTTTGTGCTAGTGCTTTCTGTGAGACCGGGACAATACCGGCAGATTTGGGAAGGACGAAGCGATGGCGACCACGCTGGCAGCAGACACATATGCGCCGCGCTACATCAAATTGAATGCGCGCGACAATGTCGCCATCATCGTCAATGATTTCGGCCTGCCCGCGGGCACCATGATGACCGGTGGTCTGCAACTGCGCCATTTCGTGCCGCAGGGCCACAAGGTGGCACTGGAAGATATCTCCAGGGACGCGCCGATCATCCGTTACGGTGAAATCATTGGTTATGCCGTGGATGCGATTTCCGCCGGCGAGTGGGTCGAGGAGGCGCGCATCCACATGCCGGATGCGCCGGATCTCGACAACCTCGAGATCGCCAATGCGGTTCCGGCACCGCAGCCGCCGCTGAACGATTACACATTCGAAGGTTTTCGCAATCGCGACGGCTCCGTCGGCGTGAAAAACATTCTCGCCATCAGCACGTCGGTGCAATGCGTCGCCGGCACACTCGAATTCGCGCTCAAGAAGATCAAGGCCGAGCTGCTGCCGCGCTATCCCAATGTCGATGACGTTGTGGCTGTCACGCACGGCTACGGGTGTGGTGTCGCCATCAATGCGCCCGATGCCTATATCCCGATCCGCACATTGCAGAATATCGCGCGCAATCCGAATTTCGGCGGCGAGGTGATGGTGGTCGGCCTCGGCTGTGAGAAGCTTGCGCCGGAGCGCTTGCTGCCGAAGGAGGATCCCGCCAGCATGATGCGCCTGCAGGATGAGGGCAATCAGAGCTTTGGCGACATGGTGGATACCATTACCACCATGGCCGAGGCGCGGCTGAAGATTCTCAATCAGCGCAAGCGCGAAACCTGTCCGGCCTCCGATCTCGTGATCGGACTGCAATGCGGCGGCAGCGACGCGTTTTCCGGCGTGACCGCCAATCCGGCGCTCGGCTTCGCCAGCGATCTGCTGGTACGCGCCGGCGCAACGGTAATGTTCTCCGAAGTCACCGAAGTGCGTGATGCCATCGAGCTGTTGACCCGCCGTGCCGTCAACGAGGATGTCGGCCGCGCGCTGATCCGCGAGATGGACTGGTACGATTCATATCTGGCGCGGGGCGGCGCCGATCGCAGCGCCAATACAACGCCCGGCAACAAGAAGGGCGGTCTTGCCAATATCGTCGAGAAGTCATTGGGCTCGATCGTCAAGTCAGGCTCAAGTGCGATCACCGGCGTCATCGGCCCCGGCGAACGCGCAGCGACCAAGGGACTGCTGTTCGCGGCAACACCGGCGAGCGATTTCGTCTGCGGCACGCTGCAGCTCGCCGCCGGCATGCAGATGCAGATCTTCACTACGGGCCGTGGCACGCCCTACGGGCTGGCACAGGCGCCGGTGATCAAGGTCTCGACGCGCACCGAACTCGCAAAACGCTGGTCCGATCTGATCGATTTCGACGCCGGCCGCATTGCGTCAGGCGAGATGACCATCGAGGAAGCCGGCTGGGAGCTGTTCCAGCTGATCCTCGATGTCGCCAGCGGCCGCAAGCAGGTCTGGGCCGATAAATGGGGCCTGCACAACGATCTCGTGCTGTTCAACCCTGCGCCGGTGACGTGAGATTTGGTTCGCGTAGAGTGAACGTCGTTGTAGTTGCAACTCCGTCATGCCCGGCCATGACGGAGTTCTATTTGGCTTGCACCAGAACGATGAGACAGACGGAAAGCAGGAATTTCTGGCGCATGGAATGTCCTTGTGATTGACGGAATTCAATGCGGTCAATGCAGGAACGTTCGACCGCCCTGCACGAATTTCATGTGAAGCCGGAGTGATGCGCGGCTATGGTCCTTCCCAACAATCAGGGAAGAAACGATGACCAGACCAAGCACGGGCGACGAAACCACCTGGACGCGCTGGCGCAGCGTCGCCGATCTCTATCACGCCTATTTCACCGGCTTGATCCTGACAACGGTCACGCGCCGTGGCACCGCAGACGCCGCGGAGTTCATGTTTCGCATCTTCCGCCGGCAGCAGCAGGAGCGCTTTCTCCCCGGCCTCGAGAAACTCGGCCTGTCGGGCCTGCCGCCTGCGGTCGCAGCGGCCCAGTATCACTATCTCTCGAACTGGATCGGCGGCGTGTCGGTCGAGTACATGTATGAGAGTGATCGCAAGGCCTGGATCCGCTATCCGCCGCCGCGCTGGATCTGGCGCGGCACCGCGATCTGCGGCGTGCCCGGCGAGGTCTCCCGCGCGATGCTGCGTGGCTGGCACGCCAATAACGGCGTTTCGCTTGGCAATCCGCGCATGGGCTTCGTCTGCACCAAGCAGAGCGTCGACGGCCAGGACGGGCTCGAAGGCTATTACTGCGAATATGACCACGACCTCGATATCGATCAGCGGCTGGTGTTCGCGCGGCACCTTGAAGCGCCGCTGTTCGATCCCGCCAGGGCGCCCGCGCTGCCGGTGGATAGCTGGCCGAAGGCGCGGCTCGAAAAGGCCTATCGCAATTACGCCATGGAATATGTGCGGACCGCAGCGCCCGTGGCGGTTCAACTGTTCGGTCCGGTCGATGCCGGTTATCTGCTGCATCTCACCGGCAAGCTGATCGGCATGCAGTATTTCGACGAGGTCTCCGCGGGCTTTGGCCCGCAGCGTGGCGACGCCAGGGTCTTCGCAGAATTTCTGAGCGCTTTGTTCGCGGCGCAGGATGATGTCGTGGAGATCGGCGCATCCGAAGGCGGGTTCGAAATCCGGCAGCGGAGCTGGAAGCTGATGGACGGCCTTGCCGACAACAATGCGGCCTGCGCGAAGGCATTGCAGGGGCTGGTTGAGGGCCTGGCGGCGGGCTGCGGCCGCAATATACCCGTCACGATGACGCCGGGGGCTGGCGGTGCGCTGCCGTTCATCTGGTCGATCGGCTAACGTCGACGCTCGCTGATACTGCAGTGCAAATCGAGCATCCCCCATGCGTGCGCCGCGCATGGCATTGTCCGTGATCGGTGCTAGGAACAGGGTTGTCCGGCAGGCAAGACCGGAAGCTCAGGGAGAATGCATGTCCGACGCCGTCGTCGCCGAACCCCGATTGGTCGATGCCGACAAGCAGCCGCTCCCGAGCCTGAAGGCACCCGCCAGGAATCCCCTGCTGGATCATCCCATTCTGCCGACCATCCTGCGGCTGGCTTGGCCCAATGTCGTTGCACTGACAGCCGGCACAGTCGTCGTCATTGCGGAGACCTCCTATATCGGCCGGCTCGGCACCGAAGCTCTCGCGGCGATGGCGCTGGTGTTTCCCTTCGTGATGCTGACCATGACCATGTCCGGCGGCGCCATGGGCGGTGGTGTGTCCTCGGCGATCGCGCGGGCGCTCGGTGCGGGCGACCGCGAGCGGGCCTCGACACTGGCCGGGCATGCACTGCTGATCGGCATCTGCCTCGGACTGGTCTTCACCGTTGGCATGCTGACATTCGGCCCGACATTGCTGGAAACCCTGGGCGGTCGCGGCAGCGTGCTGTCGCAGGCGGTCGGCTACATCACCATATTCTTTGCCGGCGGCGTGATCCCGTGGCTGATGAACACCTTCGCGGCGATCCTGCGCGGTACCGGCAATATGAAGCTGCCGTCGGCGATCACGCTGAACTCGGCCGTGTTGCAGATTATCCTCGGCGGCACTCTCGGTCTCGGACTGGGTCCCTTCCCGCAATTTGGCATGGCCGGCGTTGCGGCCGGCTCGCTGATCGCCTTCAGTGTCGGTGCCGCGATCATGGGCTGGTACGTCTTCTCCGGCCGCGCGCGGGTGCGGCCGACGCTCAACGGTTTCAAGATTCAGCGCGGCATGTTCTTCGACATTCTGAAAGTGGGCGCGATTGCCTGCTTCTCTCCGCTGCAGGGCGTGCTGACGCTGACGATCTTCACCCATATGCTGGCGCGATTCGGCACCGAGGTACTGGCCGGTTACGGTGTCGGCGCGCGTCTCGAATTCATGCTGACGACGCTGGCCTTCGCCGTTGGCGTCGCCTCGGTTCCTATTGTCGGCATGGCGATCGGCGCCGGCCGCGTTGCACGGGCCCGGCGCGTGATGTGGACGGGAAGCCTGATCTCGTTCAGTGTCGTCGGTCTGCTCGGTACGCTGATTGCGTTTTTCCCGGATGCCTGGGTCAACCTGTTCACCAATGACGTGGGCGTCCGGCTGGCCAGCCAGCAATATCTCGCCACCTGTGCGCCGATGTATGCCTTTCTCGGTCTGGCGACGGTCACCTACTTCTCGTCGCAAGGTGCGGCGAAAGTGATCGGCCCGGTGCTGGCGCAAACCGCGCGGCTGGTCTTCGTTAGCGTCGGCGGCTGGTATCTGCTGTCGATCGATGCGTCGGCCATGAGCTTCTTCTGGCTGGCGGCGGCATCCATGGTGTTGCTGGGCTTGTTGTCGGCGCTGAGCGTACTGCTGACGTCATGGGCACCGAAAGCGGGACCCGTGCCGGAGATCCGGCCGGAGCTCGTCTGAGCAGCCACTCGCCGACGCGCTGCGGTGAATTCCACATCGCGCCGCCGCGTCGTGCCGTTGTCACGCCGCCGCTTTCCCGAACTGCTCCTGCATCGCTGCGAAGCCTAGATCCATCTGACTGCTCATATAAGGCGCGATCTCGTCCGGCAGCACGTCGGCCGTCCAGACGAACCGGCAGCGCGCCGGGCCCTCGGCAAACACCTGCGCGGATGCGCTATGCTGGCTGATGCGTTCGCTGACGATGGCATAGACGAGGCGCCGTCGGTCGTGATCGCAGGTCACCAGTCTTTCGCGGGCGACGCTGCCGTTGGCGAAGGTCACGATACGGGCGTCGCCGTCGAGTTTGGTGTCGGTGACGAAGCCCGGTACCAGTCGCGTGGGCAGCGCGCCGAAATCGGCCAGCGCCGACCAGACCTCGTCGGCCGGTGCGTCGAGGAAAATCTCTTTGTGAATTGAAGCCATGATATTCGTCCCGGTTGATCAGGACCGCAGGCTACTCAATGCACGGCCAGCCGTTCTTGGAAAATCTTGCGGTCGCCGCGCGAGGCCTGCCGAAATGCGCGGGGCGAGACGCCCGCGGCGCGGTGGAAGCTGCGGACGAAATTCGAGAGGTCGCCGAAGCCGACATCGAATGCGATGTCGGTGATGGCGCGGTCGTTCTCGGCCAGCAGGTTTGCGGCCCGCCGCAGTCGCGCGCGCACCAGATACTGGTGCGGCGTCACGCCCAGCACGTTCCTGAACAGCCGCAGGAAATGAAACGGGCTCAGTCCGGCCTGACGGGCGGCGGCATCGAGGTCGATCTCGTCGCTCGCATGCGCATCGATCCACAGCGCGGTCTCGACCGCGCGCCGTCGGTCCCGTGCGTTACCGCTCACTTGCTTGCGCGGTTTGCCCGCGACGACATCGACGAAACGTGCGGCAAAGGCATAACCGATCTCATCAAGCCCGAGGTCGCCATGCGCCCCGGCGCTGGCCTGCGCGAGTTCGCCAAGCACCATCAGTTCGGGGCGTGGTGCGATGGCGCCCTGCTGCCAGATGGCCCGGGCATCACCGATGGTCTCGACCAGTTCGGGCGCGAAGGCGAAGGACAGGCATTCGTCGCCGCAGCCATGATGCTCGTGGTGGCAGATATATTCGTCGCCGGGGTGCCCGATCAGCAGCGCGCCGGCGATCAGTTCGTGCGATTGCCCGCGGCAGCGGCAGCCGAAACTGCCCTTGCGGACATAGGAGATCGAATGGCTGGCGTGCTGTTCGGAAAACGGCTGGTCGCCCGGACCCGCCGTACAGCGATAGTCCGTGACGGTGATCCCGTTGCCCTGGAACAGCGTCGTCGCCTGCATCAGCCCAATTTAGCCCTGCGGACGCGGTGGGGCAACGGGCAGCAGGGCGTCGAACAGGGTGGTCGTCCGGCCGGCCAGCGCGCCCTCGATCGAGAGCAACCGCGATTTGGTGACGATGCCGCCATTGCCGGCAAAGCCGCTGGTCTGACCCGCAACGGCCAGTGCACGGTGGCATGGTACGAGGATCGCAAACGGATTGCGCGCGATGGCCTGGCCGACTGAATAGACTGCGCCGCTGGCACCGAGCTCTGCTGCGATCTCGGCAAAGGTGCGGGTTTCGCCGCGCGGGATCGTCCGGATCGCCTCATAGACGCGGCAATTGAATAGCGGCAGGCCGTCCATATCCACGGCGACGTCGAGGAGGTCGATGGCTTGGCCGCGCAGCAGCGCAACGATGCCCTCGATGGCGCAGTCGACATCAGCTGGTGGCCGCAACTCCCGGGCATCGGGAAATTGGTGCAGCAGGCGGCGCCGGGTCTCGATCTCGCGCGCTTCCGGCAACTGCACGCCGACAATACCGGCATCGCCCCATGCGATACCGCATCGGCCCACTGTCGTGTCGAAGGTTGTGTATCCGTGCCCTGCCATCCCGCCGGCGATGTTAACACCGGAGGTCAGGCCGTCATCTGGAATCTGCCGCGCCGTTGCATCTGGGCGGCCGCCTCAGCGCGTGCAGCGCGACGAAACTGTAGCCGGCTGCCATCAAGCCGCTTGGCGGATCGCCCGGTCTCGGCTAGATCAGAGGCACGCGACGATGCGGGCGTAGTTCAATGGTAGAACGGCAGCTTCCCAAGCTGCATACGAGGGTTCGATTCCCTCCGCCCGCTCCAACCTTTTAACGACATAATATCATAGTCTTGCTGGATACTGGCTGGATGGATTGGTCGCTCCGGCGAATTTTCCGTACAACGTCTGTACAAACCTAAAGCCAAATCCTTTGCAGATGCGACGCTATGGCATGGCAAGCGATGCATCGGGCGCTTGCAGAACCGTCTGCCGCAGCAGGTCGGCGCTTTCCGACAGCATCGATCGATGCAAGCCGGTCTCGGCTAGTTGGGCGACGCGCTTGGCAGGCAGGAACCGTTTCATCTCGTCGAGGAAGGCCTTTTCAGTCGCTCCAGTCGCGAGGTCGGCGAGGCGTTGCCCCGCCTTCGCTTCCAGGTCTGATGTGCCATAGTCGGCGAACTTCTTGCTGACGGTCTCGCGGTCGGCAACCGCATCGAGCTTCTTCTGCAGAAACCAGACGTCCCACACATCGCGGAATTTCAGCACATCGCGCGCCGTGAGCGCGACGGCCTTGTCTGCAAGGATTTCGTTCTCGGATTCGACCGAGAGGATGACATCCTGGATCTGAACGAGGCCGGGCGTCGCACGCACGGACATTGGCTTGGTGTCGTAGGCGGGTACGTTCGCGAATTCGATCTTGATGCGCGACTTCGGCGCCCGCGGCGTCGCTTCTATCGGCACGATGATCTGCCAGGCGGCCACGGTCACGGGGACCTGCTTCACCAGATCGGGATGCGGCGGCTTTGCGAGCGAAAGCTGATCCGGCGCGATCCCGAAATCGCGGCTGAGCGTCTTCTTCGCCGTTTCCAGTGCGGTCTCTATGAGCTCCTTGAACTCGACGTCGGTGAAGTAGGATCCGGCCTTGCCACAGACGAAGTCCAGATCCTCGCTGTACCGGTCTCCGCCGTAGCAGAGGCGAAGCGCGGTCCCGCCCTGGAATACGGCGTGCCGAAGGATGCCGGCGTCCGACATCGCTGAAAGAAGATGGAGGTGGATCGCCTCCTTGATCAGGTTCTGGTCCATTTCGGCGTCGATGCCCTGGCGGCGCGCGAATGCCTCGATGGAGCTTTTAAGGCTGGTTGCTTTGGTCATGCATGTCCTCCTCCCTGATGACTTCCGCCAGCGTAGCGGGGTCGATGAGACCCAGGTTCCTCCCCACTCTCCGGAGATCGCGGGCGGCTCTGGTGGTCGTTGCTTCCAACGTTCCATCGTCGGCCACGTATACGTCTCGCTCCGCATCGATCTCCCGCTCGGTATGCGTGAACTCGACGAAGCCCCAGGGCGTCCGGAAGGTGCCCGGAGACCCCGTAGTCATGCAAGTGAGCGCCGTCGCGACCTGCGAGATCACGCCGGCTTCCGACAGCTTCGTTTCCAGGCTGACGTAGCTAACCTCCCTCGGGCGGAAAAAGCGGATGAGGCCGCGGCGTACGTCCCGGGGCATCGATCGGGCTAGTGGATTGACGTAGATACCCTTGGATGCGCGCATCAGAACCCTCTGATCAGCCAATCGCTTCATCATCAACTTAAGATAGTTGGGATCGACTCCGCCCAATAGCATGTCGAAAGACGGGCAAGTGAAAGCCCACAACGATCGCTGATCGGCATCGAGCAAGCGGGATGACACTTCGGCGCGTTTCATAAATGGCATACTAGTTATCAAAAATGATAACTGCAATGCCATTTGGCGCAGATTTGAGCTTTTTGACGTGCATCTAGCTAGTTAGCACAACTGCGAATTGCGCGACGCCCGCTGCAGCGACTAGTGTCGCCGCAATAGGCGGAAACCGCGCTAGTGGGGGATTAACGTGTCTACGGTAGTGTCCAGCGGCATCGCCGGGGGTTTAAAATATGAGTTTCCGTATCTGCAGGGAAGCTGCTTGCGAGATCAGGTTCTGGCCAACGCACCAGTTGAAGGATCCATCTGGCCTAGCAATGGCAGACGTGCTTTTCCGCGGTTCGGCGGGCAGCTCATGAACTTCCGCGTAACTGCGCGGACGATACTCCATCTAGGCTCCGAACTGATCAGCACTGATGGCGTCGCGTTCTACGAACTAATCAAGAATTCGCTGGATGCACGCTCGCCGGAAATTCGAGTGGATGTGATCGTGCGCCTGCCGTTCGAGATCTACGACCAGGTCTTGCGGGAGCTGGGCGAGCGCCGCGATCCCCCGGACCGAAGTGGCGGCGCCCGCCCCCGGTCATGGCGGGACCTCCGGCAGCTTGCCGTCAGTCACATCGACGAGGAGGCGATCGAGGCGGATGAGCTGCGGACCGAGTTGGAAGCGGCGACTTCACGCGACGAATTCGTTGCCGCAATGCGCTCGGCCAACAGGATCGACGTCGATGACGACGGGGACGGAATGTCCGCACGCATGCTGCGCGACGTTTATCTCACCATCGGAACCAGCCACAGAGCGCGCGAACGTGAGGCGGAGGATGAAGATGACACGCGCCTCATACTCGGAGAGAAAGGTCTTGGCCGTCTTTCGGCGATGCGCTTGGGCGATGGCATGGAAGTCATCACGGGCACCCTGGGTACGGGCCATTGGAATGTGCTCGAGATCGACTGGAACGAGTTCGCGAACGCGGCGGATGACGACATCGGCAGCATTGCCGTCGCTCCGACGATCGGTGCGGAGAAGGATCGCAACGTCAAAGGGACTCTGATCCGCATAACGTCGCTCACCGCTCCTTGGTCGCAGACCAAATTGGACGATCTTGCGAGAGAAACGTTCGCACGGCTGGTTGACCCCTTCGCCGAAGCTGCGCTTCCCCTCAAGTTGACCTTCAATGGTGTTTCCGTTTCCGTTCCGTCGTTTGCTTCGTTCTTGATCGGGCAGGCGCACGGAGTTTTTACCGCGGAATATTCCGTGCCGGAGCGCGGCGAGCCGCGCTTATCCGGTCGTATGAACTACCGCCTCCGCAACCGCAGACGAACCTTCACCTTTCAGGGAGCGGAGATCGCAGAGATGGCCGGTGGTGTCTCTCGCAACCTGCTGAGGCGTGTTGGGCCGTTTTCGCTTGAGGTGCATTGGTTCAACCGTCGCCTCCTCACAAAGCTGGAGGGTATCGGCACGCTCGCACAGGTCAGAAAAATGCTTGCCGAATGGGCTGGCGGGGTCGCACTGTACCGCGACGGCTACCGGGTTAATCCGTACGCCGGGCCGAAAGACGATTGGCTCGATCTCGACAGGGACGCGTTTTCGACGAGTGGTTTCAAGTTGAATCGCGGGCAGATCGTCGGACGTGCGCGGATCAGCAAGGCGCTCAACCCTTACCTGACCGACCAGACGAACCGAGAAGGCTTAACCGACAGCCCCGAAAAGGCGGCCTTTGTGCGGTTGCTCTCGGCCACTATGGAGTTCTTCCGAGGTTTCTTGGTGGAGGTTGACCAGGAATTGACTCGAGCGAACCGGATCGGAGCCCGGGACGCCATTGACCGCTTCCGAGCCGAAGACGCGCGGATAGAAGACATTTTGCCTGAGCTGCTTGAGGCGTTGTCCGAAACGTCCGGCGGAGTTCAGCTTTCACGGCAGGTGAAGGAATCGCTTGGCTCATTGCGGGAAGCCGCTGCGGAGGTGGAAGCGGCCGCGACTGCACAGGAGCAGGAGCGGGGGCGCGTGATGCATCTGGCGAGCATCGGATTGATGATTGAGATTCTCGCTCATGAGCTCTATCGCGCGACTTCTGGCGGACTCAAGACGATCGCCGCCGCGCGCGTTTCTCGGAACCCGAACTCAGCGGGCACATCCCTTCGCGTGCTCGAAGCACAGCTGAAGACGATTCAGAAACGGCTGAAGGTACTTGACCCGCTTAGCACGAACGCGCGCCAGACAAAGGAGGAGTTCGATCTCGTCGAATGGGTCAAGGAGATCGTCGAGAGCTACTCCTCACATAGCGGACGGAACAGAATCGAGTTCAGAATAACTGTTCTTCCGCGAGGGGCAACCCGTCGAGTTCGCGCGGTCAAGGGCATGTTTGTTCAGATCATCGAGAACTTGCTTTCGAACTCCGTTCACTGGATCTCGCAGCAAGACAAATACGACAACGGACCGCGCGGCGATCGCGCGGAGGGCGATACAATCGGCACTGTCACCGTTCGGATTGAACCGCAAGCCAACAGAGTTTCAGTCATCGACGACGGACCTGGCATTCCCGAGGACCGGCGCGAACAGGTATTCCAACCGTTTTTCACGACGAAACGGCAGAAGGAAGGACGCGGACTGGGACTTTATATCGCTCGAGAAATCGCGGAGTATCACGGTGGCACGCTTACGCTCGGAACTGCGGACGAGGATGGAATGATTAATACCGTTACGCTGGATCTGGGTGAAGGTGATGAGTGATATGACTGATGTCGCGGACTTGCTGCACGTCGCAACGGTCGCAGTGATAGACGATGCCTTTCTGGCCGTTGACTGGGATAACGTAGATCGGGGGCAGCGCGATGCGATCTCAAAGCTTCTGCTCGATGACGATGTCTCCGCCGAGATAGAGGAGAGAGGCTTCTTCCGAAAAGATATAGCGGCGGCGCCAGCGGAGGCCCTTGACGCGCTCACTTCACCCGATGCGGAGCTCGGTATTGGTTTTGCGAAGATAACGGACGTTTCGTCAGATCTCGGTCGCATTCTCGAACGACGGCATACAATGCGGCAGGTAGCGGCGGCGATGCGCAAGACGACAAACTGCGAAGTCGTTGAGATGGACCCAAACGCCGCTCTCGACGACATCTCTCGTTTCGACGTCATCTTTCTCGACTACTATCTGGACGATACCCAGAACAACGGCGAGCGAGCGCAGGCTATTGCCGCGCAGATTCAGAGCCGGAGGGATAAGGAACGCAACCAGCAGATCGTCCTCATGTCGTCCGTGGACAGTGTGAAGGACTTCCGAGCTGTCTTTCGGAAGCAAGCGGGAATCGAGGGAGCGTCTTTTGCCTTCGTTGCGAAGAAAGACCTCGACGAGCCTTGGAAGGTGCGCGCCCACCTCGAGATGCTCTCGCGAGCCATGCCGCATGCCGACGCCTTGGGAAAATATATCGATGGTGTAAAAGCCAACGTTGAATTGGCGCGCAATCGCCTATCTGAAGCGATAGACGATCTCGATATTGGCGACTTCGCCTATATACAGCGCGTTGCCCTCCATGCGGACGGTCATCCACTTGGTGACTATCTTTCTTGGCTCCTATCCACCCATCTAATGGCGCTGGCTTTCGAGGGCGGGCTCCGAGAGCAACAGCGGGCTGTGGATCGGATGGAATTTCAAGACGGCCCGCTTAGCCCGGCAGTGCCATCCATCGGCGTCGCAAATCTCTATCATGACGCATTGTTCGCGCGTAATCTGGGGGCGCTCGAAGCTCACCCGAGGGCAACGCCGGGCTCCAAATACATAGATGTCCCGCTGGTTCAGTTGGGCGACGTCTTTCTCGACGCCGAACGGACAAAAGCGGTCGTGGTGTTGAGCGCAGACTGCGACCTCGCATTTTCGACCGTCGAAGCACGCGCGCCTGATCGGAATCGTGCCGTCATTCTGGTGGACGGCCGACCAACGTCCATTCGATCCGAAGCAGGCCAGAAGGGCAGCGCACATATCGAGGGCATGGTCTCGGGTGCCGATGTGTATCGAATCGACTGGGATTTCGACACCTTCCGGACAGTAAAACTAGGCGAACTCTCGAAATACTTCGCCGATCTGGGTCTCGACACCTTGCAGCGTGACCGACTGCGACCTCTTTATGGCCTAAAGTTGCAGCAGCAATTCGGCGCCAATCTAATGCGGGTTGGCCCGCCAGTCATGCCGCCGTTCGCTCGGCCCATGCGAGCTCACATCCAAAGGGAGCGGCCCGACGGAACCGTGAAGGTGAAGTTGGATGCGAGCGAAGTCGTCGCGGCACGCTTCGGTGACGAACTCGCCTTACGCATGACCCCATCGCTCGTCGGAAAGCTGCAGGCTGAGTGTCGTCAACTACTGTCTGACGAAGAGGACCGTCTGGCCGCGATGCCTTCCGCCGGCGATGGAGCGGTCATGAAGGCCCACAGCGAAATGACCAAAAAGGTCGAAGCGCTTCGTAGTCAGATCGCGAACGATGCTCTTTGGATCTCACTTGTGACCGATCATCTAGTGCCTGCTCAAGGGAAGACGCATAGATTAAAGGGAGGTATCTGGCTCGCCAGAGGAACTGGTTGGTCCTTTCCCTCGAACCCTGCGATCGTGCTTGCGCTCGCAGAGCATGACGATCCCGATGCCGATCAAGCTGTCTTAAGCTCACGCCCAGATTTGCCGACTAAGACCGCTGATGCAGCGAACGGTTCTGAAGCGATGATCCGAGACCCAGCCGATATCAGTGTGATAGAAAGCGGCGCCATTCCAGATGGGCCGCAGCCTAAGACCAAAGGTAACCCGCGTCGTCCTGGTGCGTAGCGCAGACGGCCCCTCCTGAGCTTCAGCCGGATTGGAATAGGGAGTCAGGATGGGGCAATAGGCTTCTTGAGCCTGACGAAGTCCGTTATGCCGGAAGCCTAAGGCGAAGCGGAATATCCAATTCCGGCGTGGGTGGATGGAGCTCCATCGGGGCGCAACGGATCAAATCGATGCGGCCTCGGATGCGATTGATCTCGAGGTCTATGATTTCGTCCAACTGCTTCGGATAGACGTGATGGATGAACCGTTGCGGATCGTTTTCAAGCTTGCCGTCGAACGCCATCTTGATGATCCGGAAGTGACTAGCCGCCCTCCAGAGATGTTCCTGGATGACGCTGCTGGTAAGCCCGGATTTGTCCTGGATGAGTTCCAGCAGTTTTCCGTCGATCGCGAGTATCTCCTCGATGAACGCCTTGTCGCCCGATTTGAAGCTCTGTTTCCATGTAGGATCGAGCAGCAGCAGCAGAATCCGCATATGTTCTGGTGACGAGTGTCGGCTCTTGAGATCGGTGGCGATCAGGCGGTTCGTGCTCGATAGCTGTAGATACGGCCCGTAGAAGTTGTCCAACTTCGATTGAAGCGACTCGAGCTCCTTCTCGTTGGCCTTCTGTATCGTGGTCGCCCTGCTGCTTCGGCCGTTCGACCAGATGGCCAGAGCGGCGACGCAGACGCCGAGTAGGCCGCCGAGTCCAGTCAGGAGGGTTGCCCAATCCTTGCCTGTCCAATGGCCGTCGTCCTTGCTGGAGATGCAGTTGCACGGCAGGACCGGCGGTTGCGACGTCTCAAGCGCGGTTCCGGTCACGGGCCCGGAATTCGCCCGCCCCGCGAAGGGCGGTTGCGTGGACTGGCCGCCGGCCGTGTTCGTCTGCGCGCCAGCTCCGGAGCAAGGCAACGCCACTACCGCGAGAGAGGCCAGAACTATTGCAAACCGACGAAAATCGCTCTGGTTCGTCATGACGACACAGACAACGAAGTCATCCACTCTTCGACGACGCTTTTAGCCCCCGTTGGAAGTCCGCCGTTAAAGCCGGTCGAGATGGGTTTGAAGTCCGCCTGCATGAGTGCGTCCTGAAAAGTGCGTTCGTCGTAAAACGTGAAAAGCCTGCCATCGGCGTCGTAGACGTCCCCCGTACCGGTCTTGACGGACGCGAACAATAGGCCATCGGACCGCAGGATCCTATTGATCTCGCGGAGTGCGACCGCCAGGTCGCCTCTCGGCAGATGGAGCAAGGATGCGGATGCCCAAACACCATCGAAACTCGCATTCGCGAATGGAATAGCTCTCATATCGGCGACGACCACTGGCGCCTGCGAAGTGGCGTGCGCTATCGTCGCGATCTGCGCCGCGTAATCCAGCCCGAACGCCGTGCGGCCCTGCTGGTGGAAGGATGCGAGATCATGTCCGGCGCCGCAGCCCAGGTCCAGGACGACTCCGTCGGATGGAAGGCGGACCATAAATTCGTAGAGCTCACGCTTCAAGGCGCGACCGCGGGTGGCGTCGGCGTATTCCTGCGAACGCGATTGGTAGAAGTGGCGTGTCCGATCCTCGTTCTTGCCTGTACGGATGGCTTTCATAGTGATGTTCCCCGGCGGCGATCCGCAGGACGATGGACGAACCCCGGTGGGTCGTGAGGGCCCGAACGGCAACAAAGCGGTTGAAACACTCGTCGACGGCGTGTGTTCGCGCCGCGATTCACGCTAGATGTAGCGAAGCTGTTCATTCAACGCCAGAGTCGGCAACAACCCATTGATTTATCTCGACCATCAAGCGACCGCACCGACCGACGATCGGGTCATCGACGCCATGCTGCCCTGGTGGCGGGAACGTGCGGCGAACGCCCATTCCCCGCACGCCCTGGGCCGTGCCGCGCGCGACGCCGTCGAGGAGGCGCGCGGCATGGTGGCGGCGCTTATCGGCGCGGATGCGTCGGAGATCGTCTTCACATCGGGCGCCACCGAGGCCTCCAACCTCGCATTGCGTGGCATGTTGCGTCCCGGGCAGCATGCCGTGACGACGACCATCGAGCACAGTTGCGTGCGGGAAACGCTCGGCTCCCTCTCGGACGCCGGTTTGATCGTCACGGAAGTGAAGGTCAGCGCGGAGGGTCTGGTCGATGCCGATGCGATCGAAGAGGCGATCCGGCGGGAGACCCGGCTCGTTTCCGTGATGGCCGTCAATAACGAGGTCGGGACCATCCAGCCAATCGCCGACATCGGAGCGGTCTGCCGGAGCAGCGGAGTCGTCTTCCATACCGACGCGGCGCAGGCTGTCGGCAAGATCCCCGTCGACGTAGCCGGCATTAACATCGACCTGCTGAGCATATCGGCCCACAAGCTCTACGGACCCCAGGGAATAGGCGCGCTTTATTGCCGGAAGGCCCTGCACTCCCAGCTTTCTCCCATCCTGACAGGAGGCGGCCAGGAGCGCGGCCTTCGTTCCGGAACGCTGCCGACGGCGCTTTGCGTCGGTTTCGGCGAAGCATGCCGGATCGCCGCTGCGGAGATGAGTGCCGAGGCTGGCCGGCTCGCCGCGCTGCGGTCGGTGTTTCTCGACCGCCTGCTGGCCATGCTCGACGGAGTCCGGGTCAACGGCTCGCTGGACGAGCGCATTCCAGGCAACCTGAACCTGACGTTCGCCGGCATCGACGCCGAGTCGCTGCTGTATCGGCTGGAGGATGTGGCGCTTTCCACCGGATCTGCCTGTTCCTCCGCCGCGATCACGCCCTCTCACGTGTTGCTCGCGATGGGATTGGAGCAGGAGGCGGCGGAGGCGTCGGTCCGGATCGGGTTCGGGCGTAGGACGACGCGGACCGAGGTCGAGACCGCGGCGGGGCGGATTTCGGACGAAGTGAAGTCCTTGCGTCTTTCATCCGGCTCGCCCAGGGTCGCCGCGTCGGGCGGAACCCGCAAGCGTAGCGGCCTTTAGCCTATCGGTGTATGCATGTCTGATCGCGAATACGAAGTCTTTTCCGGGCACGAATCCTTTGCCTGCCGCTACGGCTGGCTGCCGAAGCTTCATGAGGCCCTGCTGGCGAATCCCGAGCTGTTCGCGGACGACGACGCGGCCATCGTGTCGCTCGGCATCGGCAAGAACATGGTCAAGTCGATCCGGTTCTGGGGAGACGCGTTCGGCCTGACCCGGACGGTGGGCCGTCAGGTCGTGCCGACGGCTTTCGGTATCGCGCTTCTAGACCAGAAGAACGGGCGCGATCCCTATCTCGAGGACAACGCGTCGCTGTGGCGGCTGCATTGGACGATTACCACCAACGCCAATCTGGGAGCCTGGAGCGCGGCCTTCATGGATCTTCCGGATACCGAGGTGCTGAAGGACACGTTCGTGAAGTCGGTCCAGGGCAAAGCCGTGTCGGCCCGCGGCGCCATCACCTCCGGCACCGTGGCCCAGCACGTCGACATTTTCCTGCGGACCTACGACGGCGGACGGACGACCGCGGCCGGCGTCGTCGAGGAGGGGCTGGGATGCCCGCTGCAGGAACTGGGGTTGCTGGACGTGGTCGACGCCGGCGCAAGTCCCGTCCTGAGATTCAGGCGAGGGCCGAAGCCGGACATCGACGTCGCGACGATGGCCTTCGCGGTCTGCGGCTTCTGGCAGTCCGTCGCTCCCAACAGCCGTTCCATCTCCCTTCGGTCCCTCATGGTCGACCGCCGGTCTCCCGGAGCGGTGTTCAGGCTGGACGAATCCTCGATGCATGGCGCGTTGCAGAAAATGACCGATGTGTCGGGCGGCTTCTCGCTCAGGGACGATGGGGCCGGCGGGGTGGACCTCGTCAGATCTGCCAACGCGCCGCTCAGCAAGCTGGAGGATGTCGCGTGGCATTGAAGAACACGAAGATTTCTGACCGCATCTCGATCGGACGCAGATATGTCCGTTCGGTAGACATGGGGCGGGATCTGGCCGATCCGAACGCTCTCGCCGGCTACGTGATCACGCCGTCGGTCCGCGACGCGCTGCATCGGATCCTCAGCGGCCTGCGCGGCGACTCGACCCAGCGGGCCTTCCGGGTGACCGGTCCCTACGGCGTCGGCAAGTCGGCGTTCGGACTGCTGCTCGCAAAGTTGTTCCTCGACCGCAAGGTCGGCAAGACCGGCGCCGCTCGGAAACTCCTGAGGGCGGAGGAGGTCGCGCTTCCGGAAACGCCACAGTACCTGCCGCTGGTCGTGATGGGGCGCCGGGCGAACTTCGCCGATTGCCTGCTCGCGGAGATAAGAAAGGCGCTCACCGGAGTGCGTGGCGCGAAGGCGTCCGCCCTCTCCAAGGACTGCGCGTCGCTCGAGGGGCAGCGCGCCAAGGGCGTCCGCAACGATACTGATGTGCTCGACATGCTCGGGCGTCTGTCGAGCGACATCAATCCCGGCGGCGTCCTGCTGCTCGTCGACGAAATGGGGCGCTTCCTCGAATACGCGGCGCTCCACCGACGCGAGTCCGACCCGTCCTTCTTCCAGCAGCTCGCCGAGCGCGCCGGAGGCCTGCAGGACAATCCCCTCGCCGTCGTCGCGTTTCTGCACCATCGGTTTGCCGACTATGCCGCGGGTCTGGGAGAATGGGCGGAGGCGGAGTGGGTTCGCTCCGCCGAAAGGTACGAAGACGTCGTGCTGCACGATTCCACGGAGCAGACGGCCTTTTTGTTGGCGGAGGCGATCGTTCATCGCCCCGCCGAGACGGGTGACGTGGCGGCGAAGGCGCAGAAGCTCTACGGCGAAGCCTCGGTCCGCGGCGTCTTCACGACCCGAAAGAGCGAGCTCGCCAAGATAGGGCCTCAACTCTATCCGCTCCATCCGGCGAGCGTCGCATGCATCGCGAACATCGCGGGGCGCTTCGGACAGAACGAGCGGTCCGTGTTCAGCTTCCTGCAGTCCCTGGAGCCCCACGGCTTCCAACGCTTCATCCACGACGCGAGACACGGTGCGGACGTCTGGTACACGCTTGCGGAGCTCTACGACTACGTCGCGGCCCTGGGCGACGTGCGTTTCAGGTCCGCCGACCGCGATCGCCGCTGGGATTTGCTGCGGAACGCCGTCGCGGAAGGCGGCGACCTGCCTGAACTCTCTCTCCGCGCCCTAAAATGCGTCGGTCTGCTCGCCGTCCTCGAACCCACGCCGGGACTTCGGGCCGATCCGGCGACCGTGGCCTGGTGCCTCGGCGCCTCCGTCAAGGAAGCCGAACGAGCTCTCGGCGAGCTCGTCGAGCGAAAGCTGCTGTATGTCCGCTCCCACCGCGAAGACTACAGCCTCTGGGCCAGCACCAGCGTCGATCTCGACGGCTGGCTGCAGCAGGCCCGCATCAAGACGCCGCAGATCCGGCGTCTCGACACCGTCCTGTCGGCGCTGCCCCCTTCCCGGCCGCTCGTCGCGCACAAGCACTATCATCGGACAGGCACGCTGCGGGCATTCACGGTCGTGCACTGGAACGGCGACGGAAAGCCGGGCGTCAAGCTCGCCCCCGACACTGACGGCGCCATCGTCGTCGTTCCAGTCTATCCCGATCAGGACATGCAAGAGGTGAGTGACGCGGTCGCCGCCTCGACCGACGCGGCAGACGGTCTCACCGTCTATTGTCTTCGCCAGCTCACGGCGGCGACCTTGGTCGTCGCATGGGACTTGGCACTCTGGCGATGGATCGAACAGAATTGCGGCGACCTGCGCGTCGACGATCTGGCCCGACGCGAGGTCCGAGGCCGAATCTCGAGCGCGTCGGAAACGCTCCACGCCGCGCTCGAACCCTTCGGCCGGCCGTCGTCCGACGGTGCGGAGGAGGTCTGGGTGCACCGCGGCGCGCCGCTCGACGTTCCCAGCCGCAGCCATTTGAACCGCAAGCTGAGCGACATATGCGACGAGGTGTTCGCCGAGGGTCCCGTGCTGCGGAACGAGCTGATCAACCGGGCACGGCTATCGTCAGCGGCCGCGAGCGCCAGGATGCGTCTGCTGGAGGCCATGGTGTCCAATGCGGATCAGCCCTTTCTCGGGTTCTCCGGCGCTCCTCCGGAGCGGACGGTCTACCTATCACTCTTCCTCTCCTCGAACATCCACCGGATCGAAGACGGGCACTGGATGTTCTCGCCCCCCGATCCGGACGACAAGAACTGGAGCCCGGTCTGGGCGCGGATCGAGACGTTCCTGAGCGGGCGCGGATCCTGTTCGTTCGAGGAGATCGCGGCCGATCTCGCCAGGCCGCCGATCGGGCTGCGGGCCGGACCGGCGCTTCCGATGATCGTCGCTTTCATGCTTCACCATCGCCGCGAGGTGGCTTTCTTCGAGCGCAACACCTTCCAACCCGAAGTGACCGGCGCACACTTCATGCGGCTGGCCAAGAGCCCAGCGAACTTCGCGTTGAAGCATCTCGGACGGTCGTCGTCCACGGCGGCGGTTCTGGAGAAGCTGTCCGCCGGCCTCGACATCTGGCGGGATGTGCCGCGGCCGGAGGCATCGCTGAAGCCGGTCGTCGAAGCCGTGTACCGGTGGTGGCAGGCGGTACCCGCCTACGGCAAGGAGACCACCACCATCTCCAAGCCTGCACAGGCCGTCCGGTTGGCGTTGAAGAAGGCGCATGAGCCGATCGATTTCGTCTACGGGCAGTTGCCGCGGGCCTGCGGTCTGGCACCCGTGGATCCGGAATTGCACGATGCGGCGCAGTCGGACGCCCTCATCGAGCATCTGAACGCGTCCTTCCAGGAGATATCGGACGCCGGGCCTCGCGTCCGCAGCGAGGCGCAGGCCGCCCTGCTGGAGGCGTTCGGCGCCCGGACGCTCGAAAAGCTGAGGACCCAGATCGGCAGCGACTACGGCCGTCACGTCTTGAGGCTGACCGACTATCGTCTGCGGGCGTTCATCGACCGGGCCTCGGACGCCGGGATGGAGGACGAGACCTGGCTGGACGGCGTCACCAGCCTTCTGACCGGGAAGCGGATCGACGCGTGGAAGGACGACACGATCGGCACGTTTGTGTTCGAGGTCCAGACCATCGCAGCGCGCCTGGCCAGATGGCTCGCCCATATGAAACTGCAGGACGCCGATGCCGCGCCTATGGTCAGCGTCCATGTCGTCGACACGGCGGGGCAGGAGAACATGGTCGTGATCCGGAAGGGGACGCTCACCAAGGAGTCCTCCGACAAGGTCGCGCAGATCAAGAAGCTGCTCGCGAGCGCCAAGGACCCGTCGTCGGTGCTCGCGCACGTGATGGCGGACGAACTCAAGCACCACGTCGCGAAAGAACCCACCGATGGCTGATACTCAGCGCCCACGCCACATTCTGAGCCTTTCGGGCGGCAAGGACAGCGCCGCCCTGGCGATCTACATGCGCGACCGCGTCCCTGACATGGAGTACATCTTCAGCGACACCCGCAAGGAGTTGCCCGAGACCTACCAATACTTGGAGCGGATCGAGGACTATCTCGGCAAGCGGGTCCACCGCCTCAACGCGGAGCTGGGGTTCGACCACTGGTACGAAGTCTACGGCGGCATGATCCCTTCGAACCATCGCCGCTGGTGCACCAAGATGCTGAAGCTGAAGCCGTTCGAGCAGTTCGTCGGCGACGAACCCGTGCTGAACTACGTCGGCCTGAGGGCCGACGAGGACCGCAGCGGCTACATCAGCCACAAGGCGAACATCACGCCAGTCTATCCGTTCAAGGACGACGGACTAAAGCTCTTGGACATCCAGGACATCCTGATGTCCAGCGGCGTCGGGATGCCGCCGTACACGGACTGGGGCAGGACGCGATCGGGTTGCTACTTCTGCTTCTACCAGCAGAAGATCGAATGGGTCCGTCTCAAGGATGCCCATCCCGCTCTGTTCGAAGAGGCCAAGAAGTACGAACGGCCCTATGAAGCCAGCGGCAACGTCTTCACCTGGACCTCCGGAGAGAGCCTCGCCGAGCTGGAAAAGCCCGAGCGCGTGCAGCGCATCCGCGACGAGCATGAAAAACGCAAGCAGCAGGCCATCGTGCGCGGCGCCAATCTGACGCTCGAGCAGGTCTTTGCAGGAACGGCCGAAGAAGACGATGTCGAGGGTGGCGACGCCTGCGCGATCTGCACCATTTAATATCCCCATTAACTTGGGGCAATTTGTCCATTCGCCCGTCGTTGCACGCTTATCGAGCCGAAGAACGTCTCCGGGCGCCGCGTCACGTCCGGAGCCAGCAGGACTTGCCATTCGGCTGCACGTTCCTGATGCAGCCCGGAAGTATGTGCTCCTGGAATTTGTGCACCGAGATTGGAGCTAAACGGGCGTCGGCTCTCGTCAGGGTTTGAAAGGCGGCGCGGTGTCGCGATCGTGCACTTCATCGTTTGAGCTGAAGCCCGGCTCATCGTCCACGCCGGAGTCCATTGCCTCCTCCGGATTATGGGCGTCCGATTGAGCCGAGTGCCTCAACCCGACGATTTGAACGCTCCCGTTTCGCTCGCGAAGTATCAGGACATATGGTGCAACGATCCACCGGCGAGTTCCGGGAATAAGGCCGGGCTGCGCCATCCGGGGATTGGCGGCCAGTAATTGGCGGGCCTCCCTCATCCGCGCAGAAAGTTTCTTAGCTGCCGCGGGGCTTTTTAGAACGAGATTCTGGATTTCCGTCAGAAACCATTCGCGAGCTGCCGCCGACATCCCTGCGAGTCGCTGCGAGGTCATCTTTCGCTGGTCCCAAGCCGTCTCGATTCTGCCCGGGCAATGATCTCATCGGCTTCATCCATTACGGCATCGAAGTCGAAAATTTCACCTCGGTCGAGGGCAGCCATGCTTTCGGCATCCCGAAGAATGTCCGCGCCTTCCTCGTCCAGATATCGTTTCAAGGCGCGCAGCATCACCCAAGTCCTGTCGCGTTCGAGCGTCTTGGCGATCTTTTCGTAGGCATCGATTGTTGCAGCGGGGACGCGAAGGGAGATCTGTAGTTTTTCCGAATGGGCTGACATCGGCGCTCCTGTGATGCAATGAACCCCACCGTATCCCATTGAGATGCAGATAGCGAGAATGGCTTTCCGAGCTCGAAAACGAGGTTAAGGAGCTGACTAAAAAGTACTGATATTTCAACGGAATACCCATCACCCAACGATCTCGCCGTCTCGGAGACACGACGAAGCCGAGCCCCGGTCAACGAAACGAAAGATGCGAAGACATTTCTTGCTCGAGACACAAGGTGAATTACGCAGGCGACAGTCAGCCTTCTAACTGCATGCAGTCGCTACCCACGATGGCCGTGACCACCCGCACTCGGGGCTGCTCGACGTCATTTGAGGTACGTCCGCAGGACCTCGATCAGTTCGCTCGCGCCTTGAGCACCGCCAGATTTCGGATCCTTGGCCGGATCGACGATGTGGTTGCGGATATGATCTTCCATCACCTCGGCCGTCAGGCCGTTGATGGCGCCGCGCATTGAGGCGACGAGCATGAGGATGTCGGCGCAGCCGAGCTCGGCTTCCAGCGCCCGCTCAACGGCTTCCGCCTGGCCTTTGATGCGCCGGACCCGGGCCATCAGTTTGGTCTTGTTCTTGATCGTGTGCATCGGCTTCGTCTCGACTTCGCCAAGGTCTTCGTACCGGAAGATAGCACACATGTTTCGAACGGTGTCCAACGACCCTGTATAGGGTAGGGGGTTATATTACACACCAAACCTGTAGCGGCCCGACACCGGAGAACGACATGGCGACGATCCATCATTCGCAGTCCACCTTGGCGGATGCCGCCGAAGCACGCACGACCGTGCCGGCGGCGGCGCCCGGGGCCGGTAACCGTGAAAATGGACATGACCATGAAGGTCCGGGTCACGACCATGACGACCATGGTCATGAGGATCACGACCACGCCTTCGAATGGCCCGAGATCGTCCGGATCGCCGTCGTGGCGGTCGCGGCAGTCGCGGTGTGGTTTCGCATCTGGGAGCCTGTCCCGGCCGTCAGCGTGATCGGAGTCGCCGGTCTGCTCCTCGGCGGATGGCCGATCCTGAAGGAGGCGTTCGAGAACCTGCTCGAGCGCCGCATGACCATGGAGCTGTCCATGACCATCGCGATCGCCGCCGCCGCGGCGATCGGCGAGTTCTTCACGGCGTTGGTGATCACGCTGTTCGTGCTCGTCGCCGAGGTGCTGGAAGGGCTGACGGTCGGACGCGGGCGCAAGGCGATCCGCGACCTGCTAGAATTCCTGCCGCGGGACGTGTCGGTGCGGCGCGCCGGCGCGATACGGACGGTCGCCTCCGAGACCCTCGCCGTCGGCGATGCCGTCCTCGTCGATCCAGGCGGCCGGATTCCGGTGGACGGCACGGTCGTCTCCGGAAACTCGTTCGTCGACGAGTCCGGGATCACCGGGGAGTCGATGCCGGCCGAAAAGGTCGCGGGTGCCCGCGTCTTCGCCGGTACCGTCAATCAGTCCGGAGCCCTGGAAATGGTGGCGGAACGCATCGGCCGCGACACCAGCTACGGAAAGATCATCGAAGCCGTCGAGCGTGCCGAAAAATCCCGCGCGCCCGTGCAGCGGCTTGCGGACCGGCTTGCCGGCTATCTCGTCTATTTCGCTCTCGGCTCAGCCGTTCTGACCTATTTGCTGACGCGAGACACCTACGCGACCATCTCGGTGGTCATCGTCGCCGGCGCCTGCGGCATCGCCGCGGGCACGCCGCTTGCGATCCTGGGCGGCATCGGCCGGTCGGCCAGGCTCGGCGCCATCGTGAAGGGAGGCGTCCATCTGGAGACGCTCGGCAAGGTGGACACGGTCGTTTTCGACAAGACGGGCACGCTCACCCTCGGGCGTCCGGAGGTGCAACGGCTCGATGCGGCGAGCGGCATCACCGAAACCGAACTGCTGGATGCCGCCGCATCCGCCGAGGCGCGTTCGGAGCATCCGCTGGGCAAGGCCATCGTCGAGTACGCCGTGAAGACGGGACGGACCGTCGTCGAGCCGCTGGACTTCGCCTACACGCCGGGGCGCGGCATCCGGACCGGCGTCAAAGGGCTCCTGACGTTCGTGGGAAACCGCACGTGGCTGGAAGAGAACGGCATCGTTCTGCCTGTGGCGTCCGCCCGCCATGGCCCGACCTCGGAGATCTACGTTTCACAGGACGGCCGCTTCCTGGGGCGGATCGAGGTGGCGGACACTGTGCGCCCGGAGGCCAAGCGGGCTATCGATGCCCTTCGCGCCATGGGAATCCGGACGGTCCTACTGTCGGGAGACGCGGCGGCGGTGGCGAACGGCGTCGGCCAGACGCTCTGTATCGCCGAAGTGAAGGCCGAAATGCTTCCAGAGCAGAAGCTGGCCTTCGTTCGCACTCTCGTCTCGTCGGGAAGAACGGTCGCCATGGTGGGGGACGGGGTCAATGACGCTCCGGCACTCGCGGAAGCCAGCGTGGGCGTCGCCATGGGGTCCGGTACCGACGTGGCGCAGGAAAGCGCGGACGTCGTGCTGTTGGGCAACGATCTCGTCCGGTTCGTCGAAACCGTCGCGGTCGCCCGCCGCACCCGCGGCATCATCTGGCAGAATTTCGTCGGCACCATCGGCGTGGACGCATTCGGCATCCTGCTGGCCGCCCTCGGCTTCCTCAACCCGCTCCTCGCGACGGGCATTCACGTGACCTCCGAACTTGCTTTCATCCTGAATTCGGCGCGGCTGCTCCCGGCACCTCGCAAATCCGAGGAGCGAGCCGCGGCACGCAGGATCGACCCGTGAGCGCCCCGTCGCCGTGCGTCGACATCTGCCAGTTCGACCGTAGGAGGGACATGTGCACCGGCTGCTTCCGCACCACGGACGAAATCCGTCGCTGGCGGAAGATGACCGACCATCGCCGGCGCGAGATCCTGTCGGACCGTCGGCGGCGCGAGGCGAAGCTGTCGGAACGCGCGGCAAAGCGCGTGGAGCGGCTATGACGGCGCGCTGAGGCACTTAACGGAAGACACATCCCGGTCCACGCGTCGCCGAAGCAAGTGATGTCTCGGGTTCGTGGTGCTTGCACCCGTCCGGAACGCATATACCGCTTTGGCCCGGTTAGCCCGGTCGAGGCCATTCGGGGTGATGGCTGTCGATCACGAAGGCATGGGCATGCTGGTAGCCGGCGTCGGAGCGTCCCGCGCCGGCTAGGTGGGGGTGGTCGGGTGGAAGCTGGTCGTGGACGTGGGCGAGCTTCTCCGGATCGGTGGCCGGCCAGAGAGCGAGGGCGGCGATGACGGCAGCCGCGGCGATCGTCGCGAGGAGCAGGAAGGCGACCGGCATGCCGGCCTTGGCGCCGACCCATCCCGCGACGGGATAGGTGACGAGCCAGCATGCATGGGAAAGGGCGAACTGAGCCGCGAACAGCGCCGGCCGGTCCTCCGCCTGGCTCGACCGGCGCAGCAGGCGTCCGGACGGCGTCTGGGTGAGCGAGTATCCGAGACCCAGGACGAACCATAGGGGGAGCAACAGCGCGTAGCTGGGAAGAATGCTGCCGGCAAAGAGGCAAAGGACGAGCGTTACGGCGCCGGTCGTCATCGCCCGGCGATCAGAGATGCTGTCCAGCAGCCGGGGCAGCAGGAAGGCAGCGACCATCGAGCCACCTCCGAAGGCTGCGAGGGCGAAAGCCGTCTCCCGCTGCCCGAGGCCGAATCCGGCCTGGACGAGTACGACCGTGTTGACGATGACCATCGCGCTCGCGGAGGCCGCGGCGAGGTTGAGCGCCAGCAGCCCGCGCAGGCGCGGCGTGGCGAGGTAGATGCGCATGCCGCGCGTGGTGCGGTCGTAGATGCCGCGCCGCTCGGTCGGCTTCGGACTGGGCAGTACGACGGATACGACAAGGGCGGCGGATGCCAGGAAGCCGACGACGGTGCCAGCGAACAGCGTATGGAAGCCGATCACGGTCAGCAGCGCCGCTGCGAGCATCGGACTGACGACGCTCTCCAGATCGTAGGCGAGACGCGAAAGGGAGAGCGCTCGCGTGTAGTCTCCCTCTTCCGGGAGCACGTCCGGAATCGTGGCCTGGAACGTCGGCGTGAAGGAAGCCGAGGCGGACTGCAGAACAAAGATGAGGACATAGACCTGCCAGATCTGGTCGACGAACGGCAGCGCGAGCGCCACGACGGCCCGGACTAGGTCGAGTGCGACGAGCATGCCGCGGCGGGGAAACCGTTCGGCGAAGGCGGCGGCGATCGGCGACACGCCGACATAGGCCACCATCTTGATGGCCAGCGCGGTCCCGAGCACGGCGCCGGCTTCGGCGCCGGCGAGATCGTAGGCCAGCAGTCCCAGCGCGACCGTGGCGAGCCCGGTGCCGATGAGAGCGACGACTTGCGCGGCAAACAGATGACGGTACGTCCGGTTAGCGAACACGCGCAGCATTGGCGTCATCCATCCTGATTTGGACTCCGGCCTCCGCAGCTATGCCGGCCGGGCCGCGTCGTGTTGTCGCTATACGCGATAGAGCACGCACTTGCTTTGACTCGGCCGTTCCCGCGTGCGAATGAAAGCTATATAGGGTATCCCCCTATAGAGGTCAAACCGACGAGCGCCCGGACCGAGTGGGCGTCGTGCGCAGAGGAGCCTCCCGCGGAGGTCTGTCATCATGGGCGAAAAGCATCTGCACGACAGCCACCCGGACATCGTCAAGCGGCTGAAGCGCGCCGAAGGGCATCTGCGGCGCGTCATCGAGATGTTCGATGAGGGACGGTCCTGCGTCGATCTTGCGCAGCAGCTTCATGCCGTCGAGAAGGCGGTAGAAGAGGCCAAGCGCACCCTGATCCACGACCACATCGATCACTGTCTGGACGCGGCGACGAACGGGAAGGGGCGGCCGACCGACGTTTCCCTCGCCGAATTCAAGTCGATCTCGCGATACCTCTGACGCCGGATCCAGGAACAGCCAATGGCGCTCAACATCTACAGGCTCGGCTTCACCGTCGTCGTATTCGCGGCGGGCGTCGCGTTCGCGACGCTGGTGCTGCGTGTTCCGGTAAGCACGGGAAAGACCGACGCCCCCGTCGCATCGAAGGCCGAAACCAGGACATCGGCGTCCGACAAGGGCGAAATCCCTGTGGATGACGAGCGTATCCAAGCCGCGGAGATCGTGCTGAGCGACGCCGGTCCGGGGACCGTCGCGAAGAGATTGGTGGTGCCGGGGGCCATCATTCCCGATACCGATCGCATCGCGCGCGTGACCGTCAAGCTGGCCGGCACGGTCTCGGAGCTCCGCAAGAACATCGGCGACGAGGTGGCGCGCGGCGAAATCCTCGGCATGGTCGAAAGCCGGGAGGTGGCCGAGGCGAGGAGCGAATATCTGGCTGCGAAACTTTCCGACGACCTCCAGCAGGAGCTGACGGGCCGCGACAAGGGACTTGCCGAGGGACGCGCCATTCCGGAGCAGCAATATCTCAAATCGCGCAGCGCGGCCGCTCAGAGCCGCATGCGTTTCGACATCGCGCGTCAGAAACTCCTCGCCCTCGGTCTCAACGAAGCCGAGGTCGCCGCCACCCCCACGGCGCCGGAGGGAACATTGCGGCTGCAGGCCGTGCGTTCGCCGATCGCGGGACGCGTCATCGAGCGCAAGGTCGAGATCGGCACGGCCGTCGGGCGGGACAGCCAGTCGCCTGAATTGTTCGTCATCGTGGATCTGGGAAAGGTCTGGATCGAAATGACCGTCGCTGCGAACGATCTTGCCAGCGTCCATGAAGGCCAGACCGTCCGCATTTCCGTCGCCGGCGATTCCGTCGTGGGGACGGCGAAGGTCAGGTTCGTGAATCCGGTGCTGGACAAGGAAACCCGGTCTGCGCGGGTCGTGGCGGAAATCGACAACCCGGACCGGATCTGGCGGCCCGGCGCGTTCGTGACGGCGGCGATCGCCGTCGAGGAGCGAGCGGTGCCGGTGGTGGTGCCGATGACTGCCGTCCAGAGCGTGGCGGGCCGCAACGCCGTCTTCGTTCGGACCGCTGACGGCTTCCGGAAGCGGGACGTCGTACTCGGCCAGCGCGATGGCGCGTCGGTCGAGGTGGCGTCCGGCCTGAAGTCCGGCGAGCGGGTCGCTACCTCCAACTCGTTTTCGCTCAAGGCGGAGCTTTCCAAGCCGACGGACGAAGACTGATGATCGAACGCATCGTCGAATTCTCAGTCCGCCGACGTTGGCTGGTCCTGTTTTTGGTGCTCGCAGCCACGCTGTCGGGAATCTGGTCCCTGTCGCGCCTGCCTATCGATGCCGTGCCGGACGTCACCAACGTCCAGGTCCAGGTGAACGCGGTGGCGCCCGCACTGACGCCGCTCGAGATCGAAAAGCAAGTGACGGTCGCGCTGGAGACGGCGCTCGCCGGAATCCCCGGCATGGAAGCAACGCGATCGTTCTCGCGCAACGGCTTCGCCCAGATCACCGTGGTCTTCGCGGACCGCACCAACATCTATTTCGCCCGCCAGATGGTGACCGAGCGCATCAACGATGCGAGGTCGCTTCTGCCGCCCAACGTGGACGTCCGCCTCGGGCCCATCTCGACGGGCCTCGGCGAGATCTACTGGTGGGCGGTGGAGTACGAAAAGCCGGGGGCGAGTTCGCCGGTGCGCGACGGCCAGCCGGGATGGCAGAGCGACGGCAGCTATCTCACGCCGGAGGGTGAGCGTCTGGCCAACGACTTCAATCGGACGGTCTACCTGCGCACCGTGCAGGACTGGATCATCCGACCGCAGATGAGGAGCGTGCGCGGCGTCGCCGGCGCGGACGCCATAGGCGGCTTCGTCAAGCAGTTCCAAGTCCAGCCGGATCCGCAGAAGCTGATAGGGCTGGGCATCACGCTGGACCAGATCATCACCGCCATCGAGAAGAACAACGCGAGCCGCGGCGCGAACTACATCGAGCAGAACGGCGAAGGCCTTGTAGTGCGCGCTGCGGGGCGGGTCGAGAATGCCGACGACATCGCGCGGATCGTCGTCAGCACGCGCGGCGGAGTGCCGGTGCGCGTCCGGGACGTCGCCGAAGTGGTCATCGGTCGCGAATTGCGCACGGGCAGCGCGAGTGCGAACGGGCGCGAAATCGTCCTGGGAACGGCCCTGATGCTCGTCGGTGAGAACAGCAGGACAGTCGCGGCGGCCGCCGCCGCGAAGATAGACGAGATCAACAAGACGCTGCCATCCGGCATCCGGGCGCGGACCGTGTTGAACCGCACCGAACTGGTCGATGCGACGATCCGGACCGTGGCGACCAATCTGGCGGAAGGCGCCTTGCTGGTCGTGGCCGTGCTGTTTCTGATGCTGGGCAACTTCCGGGCCGCACTGGTGACGGCGTGCGTCATCCCGATCACCATGATGATCACGGCCACCGGCATGCTGGGCGGGCGCATCAGCGCGAACCTCATGAGCCTGGGCGCCCTCGATTTCGGCCTCATCGTCGACGGCGCGGTGATCATCGCGGAGAACAGCCTGCGGCACTTCGCGGAGCGTCAGACCGCGCTTCGGCGGACGCTGACCCGGGAGGAAAGACTGGAGACCGTCTCGGCCTCCACGATCGAGATGATCCGCCCCACGGTCTACGGACAGGCCATCATCATCCTCGTCTACGCACCGCTTCTCGCCTTCACGGGCGTCGAAGGCAAGACCTTCGAGCCCATGGCGCTCACCGTCATGATCGCGCTGGCCGTGGCGTTCGTCGTGTCCCTGACCTTCGTTCCGGCCGCCATCGCGATTACCATCACGAAGCCGGTGCGCGAGGAGGAGAACTTCATCGTCCATGGCCTGAAATCGGCCTACGTCCCGCTGCTTTCGCGGGTCATGGCCCGCCCCGCGCCGGTCGGGGTCGCGGCGGTGCTCCTGTTCGCCGGTGCGCTGATGCTGTTCACGACTCTCGGCCAGGAATTCACCCCGACGCTGGACGAGAAGAACATCGTGATGGAGGTGAAGCGCATTCCCAGCACCTCGATCACGCAATCGCAGGCGATGCAGCTCCAGATCGAGAAGCTCGTCAGCAGGATTCCCGAAGTGGCGTTCACGTTCTCGCGGACGGGCACTCCCGATCTCGCCGCCGATCCCATGCCGCCCAATGCGTCGGACACCTACATCATCGTGAAACCGCAGAAGGAGTGGTCGGATCCCTCCATGACGAAACAGGACCTGATCGCGAAGATCGAGGCCGAGGCGGGCAAGCTGCCCGGCAACAAGCTCGGCTTCTCCCAGCCGATCCAGATGCGCTTCAACGAACTGATCGCCGGCGTCCGCGAGGATCTCGGGGTCAAGGTGTTCGGCGACGACTTCGGCGCGATGCAGACGGCCGCGGCCCGCATTTCCGACGTGCTCCGGACGGTGGACGGCGCGGAGAGCGTGAAGGTCGAAGAGACCGCCGGCCTGCCGTTCCTCGAGATCCGGATCGACAAGGCGGAGATCGCCCGGCGCGGGCTGAATCTAGCGGACGTCCAGGACGTCATCGAGACCGCGGTCGGCGGCCGACCCGCCGGCCTCGTCTTCGAGGGAGACCGGCGGTTTCAGATCCTCGTCCGTCTGAACGACGTGCTCCGCAACGACGTCGATGCGATCCGAAATCTGCCGGTACCGTTGCCTCGCACCCGCGACGGCGCCACGACGGCATCGGTCCCGCTCAGCGCCATCGCGACGTTGGAGCAGACGGACGGCGTCAACCAGATCAGCCGCGAGAACGGCAAGCGGCGCGTGGTGGCGACGGCCGAGGTGCGGGGCCGCGACATCGGATCGCTGGTTGGCGAGGTGCAGGCCAAGGTGGCGGAGCAGGTGAAGCTGCCGCCGGGAAGCTATCTGGCATGGGGCGGCCAGTTCGAGAATTTCGCCGTCGCGCGGCAGCGGCTGATGCTGGTCGTGCCGGGCTGCTTCGCGCTGATCTATCTGCTTCTGTTCGGTGCGCTCGGGTCGTTAAGGGATGCCCTCCTTGTCTTCAGCGCGGTGCCGCTGGCGCTCACGGGAGGCATCGCCGCGCTGTGGCTTCGGGGAATGCCATTCTCCATCTCGGCCGCCGTCGGATTCATCGCTCTATCGGGCGTCGCGGTGCTCAACGGTCTCGTCATGCTGACCCGCATCAGGCAGCTGATCGGCGACGGAATGCAGGTCGACCAGGCCGTGCGTGACGGCGCCCTGACACGCTTCCGGCCCGTCGTCATGACCGCGCTCGTCGCGTCGCTCGGCTTCGTGCCGATGGCGCTGGCGACCGGCACGGGTGCGGAGGTCCAGCGGCCCCTCGCGACCGTCGTCATCGGCGGACTGATCACGGCGACGCTGCTGACGCTCGTCGTCCTGCCGGCGCTCTATGGCCGGTTCGGTGGCGCGAAGCACTGACCGGTAGGATTAAAGGGCATCGCATCATTCGTCGGTCTCGCCGCCCGGCGGTGCGATCCCCATGAGAGCCTCGAGCACGTCGTCCGGCAGGTCCTCGACCGCCATCGCGAATACCACGTCGGGCGAACCGCAAAGCGGGCAGGCGTGACCGAGGTGGTCGTATTCGTGCTCGCCTGAGTCGGCGCAGGCGGTGCATCTGAAGCGCGCCATGCTCACTCTCCCTTGCGGGGCTGACTATCCGCTTCGACGAACCGGTCGCCGGCGCGGTCGTATTGAAGGAACAGCGTGTGCCAACGCCCGTCGACGAGCCTCCGCTCGACGTGAAGGTCCGGGACTTCTCCCTCGGCCGGAGGCCGTTGCTCCGCATGCGCGTCGCATCGCGTCGCGACCCAATCGCCGGCGCGGAGCACGCCGGCATCGCCGCACACCTCGCAGGTCGTCGCGCTGCGGGCCTCGGCCAGGTCCACGGCCTCTTCTACGCGCGCGGCAGCCTCCGGCGACAACGATCCCTCCCAGCGGATGCGCACGGTGCCGTACTTCTCGCTGATCTGCATCACCCGAAACGAGCCGCCGTGCAGGCGGACGGCCGCGCGGATGCGGGCGCACGCGCGCTCCAGCAGGTCGCGCCAGCCGTCGTCGACGGCGGGCAAGCCCGGCGCCGCCAGCGAAGCGCCGACGGGATGGAAGATGTCGGCGTAGGATTCGACGAGCTCGAGACGCCAATCGGGATGCGACCGGGTTGCCAATTCAGGTTCCCCCACGCTCGAGCTGTTGCCACTCGTCAAGAAGGTTTCGAAGTTCCGCAGCACCGTCAATCATGCCGATAAAACCTTGTAGTCGGCCGTGCGATCCGGAAGCGGTCCGGCCGTTGGCTCGACCCTCGTCTCGACCCGGCCGTCGGGGACGACCCGCAGGACGCCGATCGAGTTCGCGCCGAAGAGGGCGAGCAAGTCGACCGCGCGAGCGACCGACGGATCGGGCGTCGAGGGGGAGAACAGGAAGTAGAACCTCGGATAGAAGGTCGCGAGCGTGAGATAGGCCGGAAATACGCCCTCCAGATATCTCAGTTCGGACTCTTCGTGCCCGTCCAGGATGAACATCTCCAGGCCAGCACGACGCTCGGCGTCGGGCGTCAGGATTTCGAATCCTTGATCCGAGGTGAAGAAGCGCGAGGTTGGCCGGCGCTTCACCGTCGTCCCGGAGCCCCATATCGGAGCGGCGTGCTCGTTGAGCGCGTGAAGCATGAAACCCCTCTTCAGCTCCCGAGCCCGCAGGACCGCCATTCCCCGGGCCGAGCTTTCGGGACTGGGCCGCACGGGCTTGGACTGCCGCGCTTCCGCGGCGGCGGAAAGCACGCCGAGCCGTTCCCGAAGCTGGACGAGAGTGATCTCGCCAGCCTTGAGCTCCGTCAAAGATTTCACTCCCAAGGCGCGATCCAGATCGTAGATTCTCGCCGCGACCTCGGCTGCGTTGAATACCCGCGATACCAGAGCGTCCCGCGGCATGCCTTCCGCTTCTGCGATCGCCCTCAACCGGTCCAGCAGAACGACGTAGCGGCGAAGGACGCCCGCCGAAAGCTTCGTCGCCTCGCTCGCCGCCTTGCGCAGGCCTGCCAAGTCCGCGTCCGCACCCGCGGCCAGAGCCTTCGCAAACGTCTCGCCGAGGACGAACCACGGCTGCCCTCCATCCCTAGCCGCAGACAAGCCGCGGCGTAAGTCCACGAAATCGTTAACGGAAATTAACGACGATTCCTGTGCCACCGCATCCTCCATTGACAAATTAGCATATAACATGATTTCTCTTCTAAATCAGCAGATCAAAATTTCAATTTGCTAAATCAGTAGGAGACTCTAGTGAAGCATCCAAGCCAGCATAAATCAAACCTCATCACGGCGCCGTCCGAAGGCGAGAGGGGCGCGATCGCGTCGGAGTCTTCCTTCTTGCAGCTCAGCGAGATGTTGAAACTGTACGGGGCCGCCATCGCTTTTTCCCAAGAGTTCGGCCCCATCAGTTTCCCGAAAATCCGTCCAATTGAGCGGTTGCGCGGAGACACTTCGAGGCTTGGCCGGCGCGTCCGCAGCCACGCCCCTTCGCATGAAACCGACTCCGAACGCCGCAGGCACCGCCGGTGCGCGGATCGCGCGACGCCTCACGGTTTCCGCCGGTCGGCGGCAACTCTGTTCCATCACGGAGCGCATGCCGGCGACAGCGTCGGCCGCAAGGACTCCGGATCCGAGGACCAGAAGTCATGATGGGCAAAGCGAGCATGTCCGCGATCGATGAACGCACGGCGACCTACCGGTCCCCTGCCTTCCACCGCGCCGTCGCCGACGCGCTCGCGCGCAGCGCGGCCGATGTCGCCATCGTCTCCAATGCCTTGGTCGATGCGGGACGCATGTCTGCCACCGCCGCGGCGACGCACGCCGTGGCCCGCGATGCGGCATACCTGATCGCCGGAATGGCCGGTCGGCAGCGCTACCCCGCATCGGTGATCCGGGTCACGGCACGCATCATGGCGATGGAGCTGCAGTCCGAGGTCGGGCAGCGTCCCGGGGGCCGCAAGCATGGGCGCCAGCCCTGTCCGGCGGCGACGTTCGGCGACGAACTGGCGAACGTCTTCACCCATTCGCGATCTGCGGCAGACGACGGTCGCGATCGCACCTTCCCGTTCATGACGGTGACCTGGACCGAGAACGGAAGCGTGCTGTTCGGTACAACCGAATACGGCGGACCGAATGCACCGAAGCGCTTGTACTGCAGCACGCCGCTACCGGCCCCTCCCGGTGAGGGCAACTGGGACTTCGTGCAGGTCCCCAAGGTCGGCGGTTCCCTGATCTCGCCGCCGTCGATGGCCGCCTTGGCCCGGATCATGGGTGCCGTCGCGGATGGCGCCGACGATACCGCGGACAAGCCATAAGATGAACCTCCGCCGCCACAACGCACCGACGATCTCGGCCGATGCTCCCGATGCGCGCCAGCGCGGTCGGAGGGCGTGCCGATGACGCGTAGGCGCGCGGATCCCAAGACGGCCCATCTGCCATTGATCGGTTTCCGGGAAATCGAAGCGGGCAAGATCGAGCTCGCGCGCGCCATCCTGGCGGTCGGTGAAGACGAAGCGTTGCCCGCTTTGCAGGTGCTGACGGCGATGAACCGCGCCAAGGTGATTGCGGAGCCGCTGCCCTATCTCGCGGTGCGCGAAGATCCCACGGAGGACGGCGCGATCAGGCGCGTCATCGTGATCAGGCACAACCTGCCCCGCCGCGTCGAGAAAAGCACGGAATTGGATGCAGGCAAGCTGACCACCGAAATGCTGGAGGACCAAGAGAACTGGCCGCCGGCAGCGTCGAAGAAGATCGACGAGTACGCTGAAGACCGCCGCTTCCGCCGACAAGCCGCCACGGCGCCTCAGGACATCCGGATCGCGACCGTGCTCAAGATGTACGTCAAATTGCGGGACCCGAAAAATATCAGTCCCGAAGCGCAGGAGCTGCGCGAATTCGAGGCCCGGCTGGGAGGCGAGACCAGCCCGTGGACCGGCTTCGTCAACGCGACCAACTTCAGCGCGCAGTTGATCGAATATTTCCAGGACGGGACACTCGGGCAGATCAACAAGAACACCGGCAAAAACTACAAGACCCATGTCCAGGCCAGACCGAAGAAGCGCGGCGGCGTCGACGACGAAGGCAAGACAATCGCCGTGCCGCAGGACAGCAGCGTCGATGCCCATCTATCGCTGTTCAACGTCTCGCTGACCTGGTTCATCCGGGAATACCAGCCGCCGATCCGGATCGAGTTCGACAAGCCGGTCGTCGAAGTGGGCGACCCGATCTGCGTGTCATGGGAGGAGATCCGGCGGGCCATCATGTTCTGCCTAGGGTACATCTGGAGCGGCACCGGATACGTCACAGAGAGCAACTTCCGCGACGGAAAATGGCAGGAGGTGCTCGCCCGACGGCCGTTGGAGGAATACGCGAAGTACCTGCCTCTGATCCGCTTCCTGATCATCTACTTCCTAACCGGAACGCGGTTCAAGACGATCCTCAAGCTCGGCTTCCACCCGATGAACTTTCGCGGCTGGATCGACCTCGATCGCGGCTGGATCAATCGCAACGGGCGAAAGAGCAAGCGGCATCGCGCGAAACCCCGGGAAGCCTCCCAGCTCATTCCGCTGCTTCTGAGCATCTTCAGCGCCTGGCATACGCACGACGAACAGCAGCGCCTCGACGGCAAATGGAAGATCCGGCCCCGCCGCCGCCGTAAGAACGCTCGTCCGGAGGAGATCCCCGAGGACGGCTTCTTCGTAGTCCACGACGGGATGGGCAACCCGATGCCCCTCAAAACGGTCCAGACGCTGGTCACCGAGGTGTTCGAGAAGGTCGGCATCGAGACGACCGGACACAAGCTGAAGGCGGGAGGCGTCACGGCATTCCACGACGCCGGTTTCAGCCTCGCCCAGATCTCGTTCTGGTTCGGGACCACCGAGCGGGTCCTGGAGAAGCGCTACCGTAAGCTCAAGCAGGCGGAGGCGACGTTCGGCATCAGGCCGCCGCCGCCGGAGCCCGCCACGATCACCTTGTCCCAGCTTCTGGACCCGCACAACAGACTCGGAAGCTGCCCCATCCCCGATGCCCGCCTGCTGGAGGATACCGCGCCATGCCGAGAAACCGTCACCGTCCCCGCCGCGACAACTCGCAGCCCCGCCCGGCACCGCTCCTCCGTGATCCCCGCGTGACGACGGGCGACGTGGTCTTCTTCCTCCAGCGGGAAACCTGGGCCGGGATCGTCGGGAGACACTTCGGGGCGATGGGTGCCTCGATCGTCGTTCTGGCGGCGACCGCCCGGATAGGTCCGGTCGCCGCCAGGAACATCCTGCTCGACGACTGGGAGACCGGGCAGATCTCCGTGCCCACTCGGACCGGACAGCGGACGCCCATCCTCCTCCCCATCGCACGGGAGATCGTGAGGCGGTACCTCCCCCTCCGCCCCGAAAACGCCGGTCCGTGGTTGTTCGTCAACGGCGAGGGCAACCAACTCTTCCATACGGACGTCGATCGGGTCTTCGAGGCGCTGGGACGGCAATGCGGCATCCCCGGCACGGTGTTGCCGCGCAGATGCCTCCAGTATTTCGACCGTTGCTTCGACAACGAGGACGACGACCGCGCAGCCGTGGTCGCGCTGTCGGGATGGCGCAACCGCGCCGTCGATTCGGAGGTCACGAAACAGGAGGTGGTCGACGCCGCCGCCGACGAAGACCGTCTTCGCGGCGTGCTGGACGACAATCACCCGTTCGCCGGCGCCGCCGCACAGTTTCTCGGCGCCGAAGGAACGGCGCTGGCGGCCGAGACTCAGGCCATCTTCAGGTCGCAGGACCGGGTGCCGAAGGTCTTCTCGCCGGTGGTGCTGACCGACCCGGTCTGCATCGCCCTGCACCGGACCGCATGGCCGCGCCTGGGCAAGAAGACCCTCCGCCTCGAACTGAAGGCCGCCTACTTCGACCACATCGCCGAGTTGCGGAAGGCCGGCCTGATCAGGATCCAGGACATCGCCTACCTTTTCAGTTGTGCTGCCCGCACCGTCGAAAGCTGGATCCAAAAGAGCAAGGCGAGGATGGAGGCCGACCTCGAGGAGGAGCGCCGCTGGATCGCCGAGGCGCCGCAGATGTATCTCGAACGCCGCCGCGGCGAGAAGCCGGCTCAGTTCCACAAACGCCTGACGGCCGACCACGACTGCAACCTCAGCTTCATCCGCCTCATGAACATCCTTACGATCGCCGACGTGCTGAAGCCGAGGAAGCGGTCGAAGCCGGCCGCCGCCGCCCCCGCTCCCCACCCGTAACGACCGGCGCCGCCACCGACCGATGGCGGTGATCACGCGCCCGGCAAAGGTCGTTCTCTTCCCAGTCCAGAAAACGTGCGGTCGCCCCATGCGGGCGGCCGCGGGCCGCGGGACGTACGGATGGCGGGCGGCGCCAGCGCATTGCGTCATTTTCCTTTGCCACAAAGCGGCCACATTTAAAAATTTTTACATAGACGAGTGGCGAAACCGTCGATCCGAGTGAAGAAATCGGACGCGAAATAAAGACGTCGGACAGGATCGGACGACATCGGACCGGTCGAAAGCGGTATCATGATGGCGAAAAAAGGCTTAAAAGGGTCAAACCAGTTCCTGAGTCCGAAACTTCTTTTTTCTAGTAAGTTATTGATATTAAAGTATTTTATTGTTATTCATCCGCCGAAAGTGAAGGCCCGAATCGAGCGGTCTTCCTTATCGGACGGGATCGACTGCGGTCCGGTCCGATCGGTCGATCATGGTCGTCAGGCGAAGACCGGAACAACGGCCGGTCGTCGAACGGCACCGGTCGAGACCCTTCCCGAAAAGCGCCTCCGTCACCGCAACAGCCGTCGACGCTTTTCCGAAAACCCAAGATATCTTCACAGATGGCTGCCGAAGAGTACGACGACCGGCCACCACGGTCGTCCGGGTGGCCGGCGCGCGATGCACGACAAGACACAGGCCTTCCGGACCCGCGGCGTGGCCGCATCTGAACGGCCACCGACGCCAGCGACGGACACGCCTGCGCGCCGACCCGAGGCCGGCGGTGCCAGCCTCACGGTCGGCAGGATGGCGCTTTCCGGAGAACGGGTCGGAAATGATGCGTGGAGCTCAACGGCTCCCGTCGATGCCCGCTCGGCGTCGCATGGCGGCGATGTCGGCGAGGTCCGCCAGATACTTTTTCCCCGCCGGCGGCGCGGGCGCCATCGATGTCGGCACCGCGCCATGCAGCGGCTCGCAGACGGTCAGGCTGCGGAGAGCCAATCTAGTAACAAAAAATTTACCAGCGATTTGGGAAATAGGGAGGCGCCCATCGCGCGCCGCCGTCCGCAATGACGTCTCGGTTAAAAATCCATCAGGCCAGTAGAGCGCGGCAGCCTCGGCCAGCGACATAAGTTCATCTTCCTGCCACATTTGGGGAGATGGCCTAGCCTTCACCCTGTCGAGCCTAGGAGGCGTGCCCATGTCATTAGGTCCTATGCCGGAAGGTCGGAACCGAGGAGAGTCCTGCTAGGAGACAGGTAAGCCGCGGGCCCGGCACGGATGGCACGACAAAAGCCGCCGCCGGCAACGGAAGGGCAACAACACGTGTCGACGTCAACGATTCCGTCGCCGCCCCTTCTCCACCTTCCGGCGGTGACGGCAAGTCGATGCGGAACATGCGGTCGAGCCGGCCCGACCCGACGATCGCGGGTCCGCATGAGGCGACAACGCCGGTTGCTCCGACGACGATCGCGCTCTTCCGCGCGTGAGAGCCATGGTCTCTGTCGGGCCGCAGTTGCAGGTCGGATCCTTGTCCCACACCCTCCGTCACGGCACGTTCTCCCCATGCGGCGGAAGCCGGCCTTCTCCGGACACGGGTGTCGTGCCGCTCTTCGGGGATGCGCCGGGCGCGGACGAGGTCCGGCGATCCGCCAGCGGCTTTCTTGGAATACCACCCGGTCGGTTGGACTCCGCCATGAGCATCGCGACTGCATGGCCGTCGATCCGTCCCTCTGCCAGAAGGACCTCCGTCACCGCCTCCAGCGCGCCCCGGTGCCGCTGCAGGAGCGCTCTGCAGGAGTCGGCCGCCTTGGTCAGCTCCTCGTTGGCCGCCAGGCGGACCTCGGGATAGGAGAGCAGCTCCGGAGTGTTCTCGCGGGCGGCGAGGAACAGCAGCGGTCGCGTCCCGGCGAGACCGACCGAGCCCGCCATTGCGGCCGCCATGCTGCCTGCGATTTCCATGTCGGAGCCGGCGACGCCGCCGGATCCGTGGCCGCAATTTCCGCACATGAGGATCTCCGCCGTCCGTCCCGCCAGCAGGACCTGGATGCGGCGCGAATAGTCGTCGTAGGTGCCGGCGGTCTCCTTCGATTCGGTTCGGACCACCCGCCCGCCGACACCGCGCGAGGGCGAGATGGTGGCGTGGATCCCGGCGGCGCCGTTGAACAGGACGTCGATGATAATGTGCCCGGATTCATGGATAGCCGTGCGCCGGCGCAGCGCCTCCGGCCGGTTGTCTTCGCCCTTCACGATCGTCAGGAGATCCTGCATGGCCAGCGGCCGGGCGCCGTCGTGCCTGGCGAGCCGCCGGCCGTCGTTGACGATGCGCTCCACTTCGGCACCGGAGCCGCCGAGCGCGCGCTCGCAGACTTCGCGGAGGTCGGCGTCGACCAGGTCCGGACCCAGGCGAACCCTGAACATCTTTTCCAGGTCCGCGAGGCCCGGCAAACCGATCTCGATCACGGGGTTGAAGCGGCCGGGGCGGACCAGCGCCGGATCGCAGCGGCGGACGTCGTTGCAGGCCGCGACGAAGAAGATCTTCTCGTTTCCTGCAAGACCGTCGATTAGTTCCAACAGACCCGACACCACCTCGATGACGTAGTCGGCGTGATCGTGTCGGATTTTATTCCTATCAGGAAACGTATCGACCTCGTCAATGAACAGCACGCAGCCGGAACCGGAGCCGCCACCTTGAGATGTGTTCGCCAAATCCCTCGCTTTCTGGAAGTCTTGCCGCATCGCCTTTAGTAGGTCTCCGAGATGCCCTTGGGATTGCCAGCCGGCTAGAGAGGCGGTGACGATCGGAAGGCCGGCGGCGCGGGCGAATACCAACGCGAAGGTCGTCTTTCCGGTGCCCGGCGGTCCGTTCAACAACACCTTCGACGAGACCGCGGACCAAATTCCTACGTCTCCGCGCCTCCAAGAATTCAGATCCGCGATGGCCGAACGCGCCCAACTTACCGCGGAGTCCATGCCGTGGAGCTCGTCGAGGGACAGATCGCGCGAGTCCCGTTTGACCGATTTGTCCGCGGCGAGCCGGCGCAGGCGTGCGACGCAGTCCGAAGGCGACCGGTCGAACCGGACGGCGAGCGAAAGAGAGGCCGGGTCCGTCGCGGAAACGGTGGCGTCGTCGAGCGCCGTCCGGCACGTCCGGCCCGTCACGGCCTCGATGGTGCGCACGATGGTGGCCGCGTCGAGGGGCGGAATCACGACCTTCTCCGCGAAAGCCAGTCCAAGGCCAGAGGGCAGATAGGAGGCGGCGCGCGGGGAGAACACGAACACCGGCACCGCCAGCGACATCGCCTCGAGCACGATGCGCCGGTGGCCGTCGGCATCCTTCGCCTTGACGGGCTCCTTGGCGACCAGATAGATGGCGTCGCATTCGCCGTGGCGCAGCCCGCCGGCGCCAGAGATCTTCACGCAACGCGCCGACCCCGGCAGGACGACGTCGCTCCACTTGCGCCCGATCCGGTCGAGGATGTCGCTATCGGCGACGTCGACCGTCACGACGGGAGAACCGTTCCGGATGGATTCCGCGAGCCCCGGGTGCGCGTCGATCTGCCGGGCGAACATGAGACGCGCGGCGACGTCGACGGCTGCCACTGCCTCGATCTTCTGCCCGCGCGGTGAATCCGGAAAGTCGTCGTCTTCGGCGGGGGGTCTTCGCAGCGCCGCGAGGGGATCCCGCGCGCCGGCCTTCTTGCCCATCGATTTGCTCTTGGTCGGCCGGGCATCGAGCTCCTCGATGTCGGTCGTGCCGAGACGGCGCGCCGCGGCGGCGGCCATCTTCTTGCGGTAGACGGCACAGGCCGCGGCGTCGCGGCGATGGACCGCTTCCTCGAGCGGGCCCATCGCCGGCATCGGGTCGGCGGTGGTCACGGCCGTGCCCGGGGTCGCCTTCGTGCGGCGGCCTGCCGCCGCATCCTTGGTCTTCTTCCGTCTTCCGATGTTTTTCAGCCTGGTCATCTCGGTCTGTCCTGCGTGATGGTGTGGAAGGCCCGCTAGGGCGGATGCACCTGCGGGTAGGAGGCTATGGCGGAGGGCTTCGTGGGTCGGGGCATCGGTCTCTCCATGGTGGCGGTGGTGGTGGCGTTCACGTCGTCGGTGCTGGCCCGCTAGGGCGGATGCACCTGGAACGAGAGGAGTATGGCGAGGCGGTTCGTGAAGTCAGTCATCGGCGATCTCCATGACGAATGCGGGGTCGAACGAGCTGCACTCGCCCGGGTATCCGCGCGGATTGCTGACCAACCTGGTCGCGTTGCGCCGCAGCCGCATCGGGTGATGGGTGTGTCCCGAAACCCAGGCTGCCGGACGGTGACGGTCGACAAGCGGCAACAGCTCCGAGGCATATGCGGCGCTCAGAAGGGACCGCTGATTCACCGGCGAAACGGCTTCGAGCGTCATGCCGTGATGGGATGCCACGATGACCGGCCCCGGATGGACCTTCGCAAGTTCGGCCTCCAGGAAATTGCGGGACCGCAGATGCAGCGCCGCCGCTTCCTGCGGCCGGAAACGCTGCCATGGATCTTTGCGCCAGCGGATACGCCTGTGGTCCATCATGCCGTCGCGCGCGCTGCGCATCGCAGCCTCACGTAGAGCGGGACCGAATAGGCAGTAGTCTGTCCAGAGCGTGGCGCCCACGACGCGCGCCTTGCCGATGGTGACGGCGTCGTCGGAAAGCAGGTGCACTCCCAACTGGCGGGCGCGCTCGCGTCCTGCCTCCAGTTCGACCGGCAGCTCGGTCCCGTAATATTCGTGGTTGCCAGCCACGGTGACCACTTCGGTGCGGGGAAAGGCGTCGCGCAGCGTCTCGACGGCGCGGGAAAGGCCTTGGCAGGTGTCGCCGGCGACGATCACGAAGTCGGCGCCGTCAACCGCGCGCGGCATCGCCGCGGAGCCGTAGAACTCGATGTGGAGGTCCGACATCATCTGCACCCTCACGTCAGGTCCTCCCCGGCGTCGCCGTGACGGTGCGCGGTGCTGGCCTTCATGAGGCGGACGCGTTCGTCGAGCTCCGGCCAGGCCTCGCGGAAATTGTGCGCCAGCCAGGACGTGGCGAAGCGGCGACGGTCGACCCTGTCGATGGGCATCCGCCGGATGAGGTTGGACATCACCAGCGCGGCGCCGGCGCTTCCGCGCAGCACGTTGTGCAGGAGCACCGTCATCGTAAGGTCGGTGCGGATCGTGACCTGCTCGGGGATGGTCATGCTAAGCGCCAAGCCGATCGCGCTGGCGGCATCGCCGGCGATCGCCAGGCGCCAGACGTCCATGGTCGACGACGTTCGGCGCATGCACTCGCTCACGGCCGCGCGGTGGTCGCGGTGGAAGCGGTGCGCCGGCACGGAGCGCCACAGCAGGTGCGCGTGCTCCCAGTCGGCCGCGGTCTCGCCGAACAGGTGGGCGGCGATCGATTTCGGCCTCGAGAATTCGAGGGCGCGACCGGCATCGCGGCGAGGCTTCTTCTTGTCTTCCGTACGCATGACATGGCTCTCCCGTTCGCACCGAAGGGCGCGTTGCAGCCCCATCGGGCCGAGGTTCAGTTCAGAGTTTTGGGTGGAAGGGAGCGCCTCCTCAGAGGCGCTCCCCGTGCCTCGCCAAGCCGGGCCATGCCCTGCCTCGCCGGGCCACGCCCCGCCGAGCTGCGAATTTCATTCCTTGCGCTCCTCGGCGAGATAGGTGCCGAAGGTCGGCCTCCAGTCGCCGAGCCCGCGCGTGAACCCGGCCGTCATGAAGGTGTCGATCACCTCCGCCCTGTTCAGGAGGGTGGGGAGGAACATGACGTCGAATTCGACGGCCCAGCTATCGAAGCGGGCACGCGTCCGGATGGTCCGGGCGCGTCCGACGCGCACGGTGGTGCGGAACACGAAGCGCTCGTCGGCGCCGAGTTGGTCCAGATCGCGCGGTCCGTCGAATTCCAGCAGCGCGGGCCGGTCGATCTGGATGCCGGCCGTCGCTTCCTGACCGCGGGAACGCGCCTTCGCGGCGGTCTTGAAGGAACTCATGAGCGCCTCCTGCGGGATGCAGAGAAGGCCTTCGTGGGTCCAGAGCCCCCCGTGCCACTCGATGCGCGAGATCTCGAGGTGGTCCGCGGTCGTCTTGCTGCGTTTGGACGTGATCTTCGTCAGGCGCGCGCGGATGGGATCCAGCGGATCTGCCAATCGCGAACTGTGCATCAGGAGCGGCCGCGTGCCGGTCAGACGCATGGTGATCTTCTCGGCGGCCATCACACCATCTCCGCGCGGGTCGGATCGATCAGCGGGGAGTCGACGCGAACGGACTTCACGTCGGCGCGCAGCGGCGTCGTCAGGGCGTAGCGACGGGCGCGGAGGAAGGACGTCACCTCGCGGTGGCAGGCCGAGCAGAGCGACGTCAGGTCGCCATCGATTTCGCATCCGAAGCGGTCGTAGACGCGATGGTGAGACTCCAGCGTAGCACCGTCGGCTGCGGTCGCCGGGCACAGGCGGCATTCGAAGCGAGCCGCTTCGAATTCGCGAAGCCTGGCCGGATTGGTGCGCCATGCGTTGGATTGAATGTAGTCGGTGTAGGTCATCGGCCCGCTCCCTTTTCGTTGGGAACACCATGCCTCGCCAAGCCGCCGTCGTCAACTTATTCTTCTCAAAATGGGAATGATAAAGCTTGCTAACCTTAACGATCCCTCCTAGAACAGTCGCATGACAGACACCACGCCACCTCCCGAACCACTTATATCCGCGGCCATGATCCGCGCCGCGCGGGGACTTTTGAATATTTCGCAGACAGGGCTAGGGGAAAGTCTGACGCCGAAGGTTTCGCGGCGCACCATGTCCAAGATCGAGACAGATGCACCCGGGAGACCGGATCAGCGACGCCGCGATGTCTTGCAGGCGATCCGCCAATATCTGGAGAGCGAACGGATCGAATTCCTGTTCGGAAACGATGAGATCGAAGAGGGCGTGCTCAGGAGAAAGCTACCAATCGCGTAGGGCGGGCAAACTGAGAATGCCGGAACGCCTACTCGTCACCGTCTCGTCGAGCCCGGCATCTTTGATCGGTGACGACCCCGACGCCTCACCGTCTCAATTGCCGCGCAAGCCTGTCCGCGGTTAATGTCGGTGCAGCGGATCGATCAGCCATGGACCGGCCGAGCAACATCATTCCCTTTCCCCGAAAGCCGGCGCCGGTGCCGGCGAGCGACGACGACCACGCGCGCAGGATGATGTTGAACGCCGCCGCGTTCGCCTGGATCCTCATCGTCGTCGGCGGCGCGGCCTGGACCTTCGAGCTGCTCGCGACCATCCCGAAGCGCGAATGCAATTTTTCGGTGCGGCGGCCCTGCTCGTCGACGGCCCAGCGTGGGGTCGCCGCTTCCTTGGACGCATCCGGTGGGTTCGCCGACTGAGTTCGACCGCCGAGCCTCTGCGTTGGTTCACGCGAGAAGACGCGTGCCCCGGCGCGCTTTCCGGATCGCCGGCTTCTCGCAGCAGGATGCCGCGGGTGGGAGGGAAGCCGGAAGACAGCAACCGGCCTGTCGCGAACGCTCCGTCGAACACTCAGGCGGGATGCCGCCCCGCGCGCTTGGGGAGCAGCGCGATGCACGCGACCATGAACGCGGCCAACACCGCGGTCGCCGCATATCGGCTGAGGGCGAGGCCGCCGTCGGCGAGGGGCTTGTCCAGGAAGTCGCCGACCGTCGCGCCGAGCGGACGCGTCAGGATGAACGCTGCCCAGAACAGCATCGTGCGCGAGACGTTCGTCCTGTAGTAGGCCGCCACGACCGCGACCAGCGCCGCTCCGAAGACCAATGCTCCGCCGCCGTATCCCAGTCCCGTGGAGTCGGCCATCCAGTCGCCTAGCGCGGTGCCGAGGGTCTGCGAGAACATGATGGTCGTCCAATAGAACGCCTCGGCCTTCGGCGTGACGACGCTTTCCACCGACACCGTGCCGAGGGTCCTGTACCAGACCGCGAGCGATAGGAGCAGGAGTGCAAGGAGCAGCGAGCTGCCGCCGAGATAGCCGATGCCCAGCGAGCGGTCGACGTAGTCGGCCAGCGTCGTGCCCGCCGTCGTGGTGGCCACGATAACCGCCCAATAGAGGAACGGGTGGTACCTCTTGACGCCGATCTGGGCCGCCACGGCGGCGATGAACAAGCTCGCAAAGATAGCGGTGCCGACGAGGTAGCCGAGGTTCATCGACATCGTGACCGCGTCGCCGCCGGTCTCCCCGAGCGTCGTCGCCGCGATCTTGATGATCCAGAAGCCCAGCGTGACGGCCGGAAGCTTGCTGGAGGCGTCGTCGTATCGGTCTTGCATGATGTGCTTCTTCCTTCAATGAGGTCTCGAGGCCGGGTCGCTCAGGTTTTGCCGGCCAAGCGATCGATCGTCGCGACCACTTCGTCGACGGCGGACCTGCATGCGCCGGAGTCCGGCGACTCGGCCCTGACCGCGGTGAGGGCTCGGTCGATCGCCTTGTCGAGCACGTGCCAGTCCGCGGCGGCGCGGGGCTTCAACCCCGCTTCGGCCTCGTCCCAAGCCGTTTCGAGATCCTTGAGGCGCGCCTTCGCGCCGGCGAGATCGGCCTTGTCCAGCAGAGCCCTGCCGTCGGCCGCGATGATCCGGAACGGTGCCAGGTTTCCGAGCTTCGAGGGCTGCTCCGGCGTCTGCGCCCGAGCGGGACCGGCAACGAACGGCGCGACGAGCGCGCCGGCCGGCGCGCTCGTCGCGAGTAGAAGTACTGCTACAGAGCGATGGAAAGACTTTCTGATCGACATGTCGGGTCTCCGTCTGGAAGGATCGTGTGAAGGGCTCATGCCCGGAGGTTCGTCTTCGTGCGGTCGCGCACGGTGAGCAGCGCGACGAGTGCGATGATCACGGTCAGGAATCCGAGGCTGGTGTAGATCGAACCGAAGCCCAGGCCGCCGTATTCGCGCGATTGGGAAAGCAGGTCGCCGAGCGAAGCTCCGAGAGGTCTCGTCAGGACGTAGCCGATCCAGAAGCACGCCACCGCGTTCGCGCCGAGGTAGTATGTCGCCGTGACGACGGCGATCAACGCGCCGAAGACCACCACGCCTAGGTTGAAACCGAGCCCCACGGCCTCCGTCGCGAGATCGCCCGCCGCCGTGCCCAGGGCGAACGTGAAAAGAATGGCGGTCCAGTAGAAGACCTCGCGCCGCGACGTGACGATCGAATGGATCGAGAGCGTCCGTTCCGAGGCGAACCACGCCGCGAACGTCGCGGCCAACGCCGCCGCGAACACCGACGTGCTGACGTAGAGACTAACGCCCAGCCCGTCCGTGAGTGCGTCGGTGATCTGAGTGCCCACGACGCTGATCAGCACGACCGTCAGCCAGTATATCCATGGGACGTAGCGCGGGACCCGCATCTGAAGCGTCAAGGCAGCGGCCAGGAACGCGAGCGTGACGCCGTCGGTCAGGGCGGTGCCGAGGCCGGCATGGACCGCCAGATAGTCGGCACCGGTCTCGCCGACCGTCGTCGACATGATCTTGATCACCCAGAAGGCGAGCGTGACCTCCGGGACCTTGCTGCGGCAAAGTACGGTGTGTTCTCCGAGGAAATCCATGTCGTGCCCTTTTGCGGCGCCGTCGGTGTCCGTGCGCTCTGCCTTGCTTTTGGGGCCGCCGACTTAGCTACGACTTAGAGGAAGATCCGAATGTGCAGGGCCGTGCGCCCTCTGCGGGCCCAAGGCTAAGGTGTCGCTAAGTCGAGTGGGTCAGATGGAGCGCGGGGCTTTTTGGAGAAGACAGATGAACAAGCTGAAGATGATCGTTTGCGTCGCCGCCGTCATGACTTCCGCGGCCGCTCTCGCCGAAGACGCCCGAAAGGCGTCCAACGACGCTTCCAATGCGCCTCAAGCCAGGACATCGATGGGAGCGGCGGTAGCGGCCGCCGAAAAACATGCGGGCGGAAAGGCGATCCGCGCGGAATTCGAAAAGGGCAAGGACGGCCGGTGGACCTACGACGTCGAGGTCGCCGCCGACCGTGGCGTCTTCGACGTGAAGATCGATGCGGACGCCGGTACCGTGGTCGCATCGACGAAGGATGTCGCGGATTCCGACGACGAAGGTGACAAGGCCGATTGAGGCCCGATAGGTTGCAACCCAGACCGGCGGCGGATCGCCGTCGGTCGCCTCGAAGGCTCGACATGCGCATTCTATTGATCGAAGACGACCGGATGATCGGTGCGGCCGTCGCGCAGGCGCTCAGAGACGCCTCATACGCCGTGGATTGGGTCACGGACGGCGAGAGCGGTCTCGAAGCGGCGGACGCCGAGACCTACGATCTCGCGCTGCTCGATCTGGGACTTCCACCTCCCGAAGGCACCGAGGTCCTGCGGCGTTTCCGAAAGACGGGACGTCGTCTGCCGGTGATCATCGTGACGGCGCGGGACGCGATCGACGACCGCATCATGGGGCTCGACCTCGGGGCGGACGACTACATCGTGAAGCCGTTCGAGATGAGGGAGCTGCTCGCCCGCATGCGGGCGATACTTCGACGGCAGGGGAGCGGAGCAACCGCAGTTCTGAGCAACGGCGCGATCAGCCTCGATCCCTCCACTCACGAAGTGGTGCACGCGGGCGAGACGTCCCGACTGACGGCGAGGGAGTTCGCGCTGTTGCAGGCGCTGCTGCTGCGGCCCGGAACGATCCTGTCGCGCGTCGACCTGGAACGCCACATCTACGGTTGGAACGAGGAGGTCGAAAGCAACGCCGTCGAATTCCTGATCCACGCGATCCGCAAGAAATTGGGTGCCGCCGCGATCCGCAACGTCAGGGGCGTCGGCTGGATGGTGGACCGGGCATGTTGATCTCATCGCTGCGGGGGCGACTTTTCGCGGGACTGACCGTCTTCATCGTCGGTACCGGCCTTGCGGCGGGCTACCTCGCCTTCCGATGGGCCTTCGACGAAGCGATCGAACTGCAAGACTCCGTGCTGCTGCAGGTCGCTTCGCTGGCGGCTAAGAACCGTCTGACCGACCACCCCGGCGATACGGGCGTCGACGAAGAGGCGAGGCTCGTCGTCGACGAACTAACGCCGCGTCCGGACGAAGCAGCGCCCGGTGCAAGGCATCCCCGCCTGCCGTCCGATCTCCCCGAAGGTCTACAGACCGTCGCACGGGCGGGCGAACAGTGGCGCATCTTCGTCCGGACGCGGAGCGACGGCACCCGCGTGGCCGTCGGCCAACCGACGGCCAACCGCGACGAAGTCGCCCAAGACAGCGCGCTCCGGACGATCGTGCCCCTGGGGATTCTGATCCCCGCACTGATGCTGCTGATCGGCATCGTGGTCGACCGGAGCCTGCGCCCACTTTCGCGCCTGGCGGAGACGCTCGATGCCAAGCAGACCGACCATCTCGAACGGCTGCCGACCGCGGGAATTCCGAAGGAGCTGCTTCCGTTCGTCGAATCCATCAACCGCCTGCTCGACCGCATCGCGACCATGTTCGACCGGCAAGGACGGTTCATAGCGGACGCGGCCCACGAACTGCGCAGTCCGATCACCGCTTTGTCGGTGCAGGCCGACAACCTCGACCGGTCCATGCTGTCCGACGACGGCCGGCAAAGGATGGACACGCTGCGGTCGGGGATCCGCCGGACGGCTCATCTGCTCGAACAGCTCCTAGCGTTCGCCAGATACGACCAGGCGCGGTCCGCCGCGCTGCCGGAGCAGTCGTTGGATCGCATCGTCAAGGAGGTGGTCGCCGATCTCCTTCCGGAGGCTAGGCGGTCAGGCATCGACCTGGGTTTCACGCACGTCGATGCAGCCACGCTACGGGCCGAACCGCTCGCGCTGGCCATGCTGGCGCGCAATCTGCTCGACAACGCCATCAGGTACACGCCCGAGGGCGGCACCATCGACGTGAGCCTGCAGAGCGGAAACGGCGTCGCGGTGCTGCGGATCGTGGATAGCGGGCCAGGCATTTCGAGACAGGACATGGAACGCATATTCGAGCCGTTCTTCCGCGGGGGCCGGCCCAGCGGCGACGGCACCGGACTTGGTCTGTCGATCGTCCGCCGTATCGTGGAAAGTCACGGCGGCACAATCGAACTCGACAATGCGGTCGATCGAACGGGAAGCGGCCTCACGGTCCGCGTGACATTGCCGCTCGCCGACCGGCGCCCCGGACCTGCCGGTCCAGGCAGGGCTTGAAGGGCGTGCGACCGTCGCTTCAGGACCGTCCGTCGCCGTCGTCGAACTTCACGCCAATGCGCAGCTGATTTCGCCACACGATGCGGCTCGCCCGTTTGATGCCGTCCGAATCGACGAGGAGGGAGAACCTCGGCGGTATGCCGACCGGTGTTTCGACGGCCAGCGCGGCGCCGGTCTCCGAAAGGTTCCGCACGACGCAATCGATCGCTGCACCATCGGAAAGTAGGCTATCCTGCGGAGCCAGCTGGCCGCGGCGAGAAGGCGCGTCGACGACCCGCGCATCTGTTTCGGGACGAGAAAGCGCTTCAACGCCCAACATCACCTCGAAGCCAACGGCTTCGACGACCACAAGGACTGGCTAAGAGAGTGGCGGGCGGTCCGGAGCGCGCAATTCTTCATCGAGGGTGATGCTCGGGCGTTGGCGGGTAACCAGTTCGCGCGCATCACCACGCGCGACGACGGCAGGTTCGATCTCGAGCTTCGCCTGCCCGAGACGCTCGGAATCTGGCCGAAGATGAAGTTAGCAAAAGCGGTCATATTATTCGCTCGGCATTTTTCAGCGGCCTCTGGTTCGAACACGGCGGAGCAGAGATCCGCGAGGCGCTGCGCAGGAAGAAACCGCTGTCGTACCGCTTCCTCCGGCATGCGGACGGGGCGTGGTTTGTATCTGTGATGCTGCGACAGGAGTTCGCCGATCCTTCCGGGACGGACTTCTCAGGCGGATGCCTGGGCGTCGATCTCAATGCCGACCACGTCGCGCTGTCGCTGACCGACGCCACCGGCAATCCGCTGACGACGCTGAAGGACGCGCCGGGCAGGCCGGTCTTGAAGCGGCGCATCGATCTCGTCACCTACGGCAAGACCAAGGCCCAGCGGCTGGATATGATCCGCAAGGCAGCCTCCGATATCGCGGCGCTCGCGCTCCAATTGGGCGTCCCGGTGGCCGCAGAGAAGCTCGACTTCAAGCGCAAGCGCGCCGAACTGGAGACTGCGACGGGCAAGAAGGGCGCACGCATGCTGTCCTCGTTCGCCTATACAAGTTTCCTGCAGGCGCTGTCGCGCGTCTGCGTCCGCAGGTCGGTCAAGCTCGTCCTGGTCGATCCCGCCTATACCTCTCTCATCGGTCTTGTGAAGTTCGCTCCCCGCTACGGGTCGAGCGTCCACGCGGCCGCGGCCTTGGCGATCGCCCGTCGGGCGATGGTCCTTTCCGAACGACTGCCGGCTTCCGGTGAGCGCATCTCGGTGCTTCTCGCCTCCGGCGACCGCGTCACCCTCCCGCGACCTGCAAGGATCGCGCGGAGGCATGTGTGGTCGTCGTGGAGCCAGTTGTCGCGAGGACTGTCAGCGGTCCATGCAGGACATCGGGGGGCGCGCCGCTGGGCGCGATCGGACGGAACCGGAGGTTTCGCGACCTCACGCGCCGCCGCGACGGGACGGGCTCACGCCACCCCTTCTCCGATCAGGGGTGAGATTCCCCTGCGTAGCGAGGTCCCTGGTTTCGGCTTGGCCTCGCCGCTTTCGGACCGGTCTTCAAGGACTGGCGCGGAGGTGCGGATTCCACACGGAAATTCGGATAGCCGAAAAGGATCTTGCCGGTCTTGAGAACCCGTCGCCGTCGCGCGCGCCTTAAGTCGCCCATCCGCCCGACCTTCGGATCGATGTCAGATCCGGACGTCATGACGGCTCGCGATTGCTCGCGATCGACCAGCCGAAGAGATGCTCGCCCCATAGCGTGAGGTGGTCGCAGACGCTTCGCACCGCCGGCACGGCCATCACGCACGACGATGCGGCCGCCACGACGGCGGCTCCCACGATGTCCGAAGGATAATGCGCCGCCAGGAAGATGCGCGACCAGCCCACCGCGACTCCGAGAGCGAGCGCAGAGAGGCCCGCGCGCCGCCCCGCCACCGACGGCAGGATGCAGAGCCCGAAGCCGAGCGCGAACAGCACGGCGCCATGGTCGCTCGGGAAGGAGCTGTCCGGTGCGTGATCGAGGATGTTCGGCATCCCGAACGCCACGAACGGGCGGGCATGCATCCACAGAGTCGAGATCGCTCCGGCGACCGAGACGGCCAGGAGCGCGGACGCTCCCGCCAGCACGGTGGCGCGCCGCTCGATGCGCGATCCGAATATCCAGAGCGCGGCGAGCGCCAACGGTCCGAACGAGATGGCCCACCGAGCCACGAAGATCGCAAAGCCCAAGGCTCGTTGGCTCGTCGCCGACGAAGCCGCGAGCGCGAAAAACAGTCGGTCATCCACGCCTTGAAACATCGTCGCTCCGAATTGGATGTCGCTATCGATGACGGGACCTTCTTAGCCGCGACTTAGCGTCGGCCGCGCGCGCCGGCTCGGATCAGGCGGCGCCGATCAAGATCCCGACGGCGAGGACGATCGCGCCGCCGAGCACGATCTGGAAGACCGCCTGCAGGAACGGCGTGTCCATGTAGCGCGCACGAATGTAGGCGATCGCCCACAGCTCGATGAAGACGACCACGCCGGCGATCGCCGTCGCGATCCAGAAGGCGTTCTGCCAAGAGTCCGGCACGAGATAGGGAATGGTATGCCCCAGGCCGCCCAGCGTGGTCATCAGCCCGCAGATGCCGCCCCGGAGCCATGGCGATCCCCGCCCGGTGAGCGAGCCGTCATCGGAAAGCGCTTCCGCGAATCCCATGCTGATTCCGGCCCCGATAGACGCTGCGAGACCTACCAGGAACGTCTGCCAGTTCTGATGAGTGGCGAACGCGGCGGCGAACAACGGCGCCAACGTCGAGACCGAGCCGTCCATAAGCCCTGCCAAACCCGGCTGGACGTATTGCAGGACGAACATGCGCTGGCGAGTCTTGTCTTCCTCGTCCCGTGCGTCCGTCGTGAGCAGCGTGTCGGAAAGTCTTGTCGCCAGATCGCCGTGCGCCCTTTCGGCCTCCGCCAGATCGCCGAGAAGCTTGCGGACGCCGACGTTCGTCGCCTGCTCCGCGGCTTTCGAATAGAAGCGTTGCGCTTCGAACTCCATGATTTCCGCTTCCTTGCGGATCGTGTCGAGCGTCAGATTCTTCGTCAGCCACACGGGTCGCCGCCGCAGAAATCCTTTGACGTCGCTGCGCCGGATGGGCGGAAGATTTTCGCCGAAATTCCGTTCGTAGGTTTCGAGAAGCAAATGCCGGTGGGTCTTTTCCTCATTCGCCATCTTTTGGAACAGCTTGGCTGAATCCGGATAACGCTCGCCCAGATCCTCGGCAAAGCTCATGTAGATGCGACCGTCCTCCTCCTCGGCTGAGATGGCCACGGCCAGGATTTCGCGCTCCGACAAATCGTTGAAATTTTTCAAAGGGACACCGATTTCAGTTTAGAACTATTCTAAACAGTGTATAAGGTCCGCTCCGCGCCGGATCAACCCGGTCGACGCTACGGAGATGAAAAGATGGCCACCCAGCAATACCATGAGCCCGCCGCCGAACTTTCCCCGAAGACGCACACCTTTGCGCGCATGATCACCGGGCTCGTCGAGGAGGCCGAGGCGATCGGTTGGTATGAGCAGCGGATCTCGCTCGAGCAGGACAAGGAGGCGCGCGCCATCATGGAGAATGCCCAGAAGGAGGAGTTCAAGCACTTCGGAATGGATCTCGAGTTTCTGCTGAGACGAAAGCCGGTGTGGCGGAAGATGCTGATGGGCATCCTTTTTACCGACGGCGACATCGTCGAAGCCGCGGAAGCCGCCGAAAAGAAGGGGACTTGAAATCCGTCGTCGCCACGTCGATCCGTCCATCACAGTCCGGAAACGAGATGCCGAAATCGCCTTTCTTCAAAGCCACTATTTCCGCCTATGGAACCACGGCCAAAGTCTTCCACTGGGCCATCGTGCTCCTGCTCATGGTGCAGTTTCCGATAGGGTGGTTGATGCCCGACATCCGGCAGGGCGAAAGGCCAGGTGCGGCGATGGGCATCCATCTTTCCATCGGACTGTCGATACTGCTGCTGATCGTTCTGCGGTTCGCGTGGCGACTGTCGCACCCGGTCTCGGCGGCAGTCGGGCTTCCCCGGTGGCAACGCGTGGCGTCGGAATGCGTGCACTGGCTGCTCTACGCATCGGTCTTCGTCACGACCATGACGGGGTGGTTCTTCGCGTCGTTTCGCGGATGGCCGATCTCGTTGTTTGCCTCGATGCCATTGCCGGCGCTCACCGCTCCTGGGTCGCCGATCGGCCGGCTGGTCGGCGGGTGGCACTCGGCCGCCGGATGGGCGTTGCTGATCGCCATCGGGGTCCACGTCGGTGCCGCAATGTTCCATGCGATCGTCCGTCGGGACGATGTCTTGCGACGCATGCTACCGGTGTCGTACGTCGACCGTGACTTCCCGAAGTAATCGGCGGGCCGAGCGTTCGAGGCGTTCGACCGCAGTTTTCGGTTCGGGCGCACACCGGCCACTTGCCCCCGACGACATCGATGGTTGCGTCCAGGCTGGGATCGATGGGCCGCCGAGATTCGTCTCACAAGTTGGTAGTTCGAATGAAGTCTACGACGCTATCGATCCTATTATTATTAGTGGGCATCTGTTCCTGCCGTTCGGAGGCGCTGGAAAAGCGGTTCGGGCCCGACCTCGAGCGCGGCTATCGTGACGACCGCGAGTACGGCAAGCGTTCCGGCGGATTCAAGAACCGGGATCGCTCCACTTTTCTCGGCGCCAGGAGGCAAGTCGCGCCGGCTCCCGCATTGCCGAAGCCGGATCTTCAGGGTGCGCCGGCACTGGGCATGCAACGGTGACCATGGGTCCGCATCAGCGCTGCCGGTCCGATCCGGTCGCTGATAGTGCTTCTGGAAATGATGGCTCCGCGGCATCCCATGCACCGGCAGAGAATCGCAGCCGCTGCGGTCGGTCGGCTTCAAGGGGCCATTTTGGACTTGCCGTCCCAGACGGTATGCCTAAGCCAGGAGAGCACGATGGGCAGGTACGACATCTCGCTGAAGGCGGTGCTGAAGCGCGGCAACTCGCGCATTCTCGGCGCGCTGGGCATGCCCGGCGCCTATCGCGAACTCTCGCCCGAATTTCCAAGCATGCGGAAGAGGACGGCGGATTTCCTCGCCGTGGTGAAGCAGCCCCGTAAGCGACCGCTCCTGGCTCATGTCGAGCTTCAGACCAGCCCAGACACGACGATGACGGACCGCATGCTGAGATATTCGGCGGACATCCGCATCTGGGCCAGCTCCCAAAACGACCTCATGGGATTGAGCGTCCACCAAACAATCCTCTACGTCGGAACCAGATCGTGGAAGCCCCGCGGCCCGATCGACGAACAGAACCTCTGGTTCAAACCAGATTTTGTGGACGCCCGCGACATCGATCCCGAACCGCTGCTCGCCAGCGAGAACCTCGGCGACGTAACCTTCGCGGTGTTGTGCCGTGACGGGAACCGACCGCACGTGATAAAGAAGGTCCTGGAAAGGATCGTGGCGGCCCCGGCCGCCGATCGTCCGGACGGCGTCGCCATGTTGAGCGTGTTCTCGGACCTGCGCCACATAGGCGCGTTCGTTCAAGCGGAGATGGATAAAATGGGTATCTCGGTCGATCTCGAAGACAGCACCCTCGTTCGCCCGATCATCGATCGAGCGCGACGGGAGACCGCCGTCGAACTCATCATCCGCTCGCTGCGAGCGAGGTTCGCCGGCCAGGTCCCGGACGATCTGCCGCAGCAGCTCGAACAGCTGTCGATGGAGGCGCTCCAAGAAGCGTTCGACCGAAGCACGATGGCGACTTCCGTAGTCGACATCCTGGCCGCGATCGCGCCGCGGTCAATCGGCCCCAAACTCTAGTCATCCGAACAACCCAGCATCCCGGCAGCTAACCGGTGAAGCAGATGCTGGCCTCTTGCGAGACCACGATTCAGGATGGTGGAGACCTGGAAACCGGAAGGAAGCTGCACTTCTAGCGTATGGCCGATGATGAGATGCTCACGGACCCAGTGACCCAAAGGAGGTCGTGGCTACAAGCCGCCGGCCAGCGGCGCTCGTCGACCTGACCGAATTGCCCTTCAGGATGACCAATTCGCCCTACGATGCGATTGATGTCGGTGTGCTCGGCCATCGAGGCGGGTTTTTGGGGCCGATGATAGAGACGGTCGGTACGGCGCGCAGGGGATACTTTGCGGAGCACGCATGGCTTCAAGACATAACTTTCGGCGCCTGGACTGCGGCCCTATCGGCGTCTGGCAGCGTGCACGACCTGCTCGAGTGCGGTCATGCAGGTGTAGCAAACAGCAGACTAACGTCGTGCTTGCCAGCCGGAACGTCACGAAAATCCGCCGTTTTGTGATAGTGTTCGGTTTTGCGATCTGCTATGCAGCCAAAATGGGACGTTCGATCGATCAAGCATCCAAGGTTAAGCAACCGCGCGGTATACGCCGCTCGTTGCTGGCGATGCTTGCGTTCGTCTACCTTTTCGTAGGGATCGCACACAACATCGCGTGCTTCGATCAGGCGGTCGCTTCGAGCTTCGCGATCGAGAACGTCTCCGACACTACTGACAACGGGGAAAAAAGCAGCATCGCAATGTGCGATCATTGCCCGACTTGCGTTTCCGCCGTGATGCCGGCGCCCTCCGTCGCCGCCGTACCGTCCGCCCTGCCTGCCGAACCAGTCGTTGCGGTCGCATCCGTGTTGATCGCGGGCCGATCGCGACTGGACACCCCGCCACCCAGGATCCTGACCTGAACGCATTCGCCGGGCGCGCGAGCGCCTAGACTCGGCCGTTCTTCAGGTTCCATTTCATGTCCATTAGAAGCGCCGCCACGCTCATCGCGTGCGCGTCGGCATTGCTGATCAGCCCTTGGCTGACGAGCGTGTCGCATTCGCAGACCATCACGCTGAAGACCGCGCTGCAGCGTGCGCTGGCCACCAGCCCACGGCTGACCGCCGCCGAGCGAGACGTGGGCATCGCCTCCGGCCAACGTATCCAGGCCGGCGCGCTCATCAATCCGGAACTGTCCTATGAACAGGACAACTCGTTCGGTTCCGGTCATTTCACCGGGACGCGTTCTGCCGAGACGACGTTGCAGATCAGCCAGCTTTTCGAGCTGTTCGGCAAGCGCGACGCTCGCATCGCAGCCGGGCAGGCGGGCGTCGAGACGGCATCGATCCAGCGCAAGGCCATCCGACTGGAAGTGCTCGCGGAAACCGCCGGCGCGTTCCTCAACGTGCTCGGCGCGCAGCGCCGGATCCAGATCCTCGACGAGCAGATAGCCGAAATCGACCGGATTACGCCCCTTCTGCAGCGGCGTGTGGACGCGGGGGCCTCGTCGGTCGCCGAGATCGGTCGTGCCGAAGTGGCGTCGGCACTGGTCAAAGCTGACCGCGAACGCGTTCGGTCGCTTCTCGCCACTTTGCGACGGGAACTGGCCGTCTTGATGGGTGATGCGGCGCCGAAATTTTCGGCCGTCTCCGGCCGTCTCGATGCCACAGGGCGCCCGCCGTCCTTCGGCGCCGTGATTGCGGCGATCGACGCCAATCCGCAATTGGTGCGCTGGACGGCCGTGTATGCCCAGCGCAACGCCGAACTTCTGATCGCCAGGCTTCGTCCATATCCGGACGTCCGCGTCAACGCAGGGTGGCGGCATTTCAATGACACCGGCGACGATGCCGTCCGGCTGGGCGTCACGGTCGCGATCCCGGTGTTCGATCAGAACCAGGGCAACATCCTTTCGGCGCAGGAAAGTCTCGCGAAGACGCGTGCCGAACGGGAGACCAACCGCAACACGCTGATTGTGCTGGCGGGGCGGGCCTACGACACCCTGCAGGGATCGCTGCGCGAACTGGCCATCCTCAGGGAGTCGGCGATTCCGAAGTCGCGTCAGGCGTCCGACGCCATCTTCGAAGGATACGGCCAGGGCCGTTTCACGCTGCTTGAGGTCCTCGACGCCCAGGCCAGCGTCGCCCAGGCACGCCTGCGCGAGCAGGAGGCCCAGCAGAACTTCCACGTCGCCGTCGCGATCATCGAAGGTCTCGTCGGCAATCCATTCGCACTGGCGCGGGAGAGCGCACGATGAAGAAGCCTGTCGTCATGATCGTCGGCGCACTCGCCGCCTTCGCCGTCGGAGCCGGCGTATATGCCGCCTCGCCGCAAAAACCGTCCGAGCCGGCGGCGAAGGAATCCAAGCAAGAAGAGAAGGGACATGAGGAGGAAGGCGTCGTCGAAATGGCGGACGCGAAGGTCGCGTCTTCAAACATCGAGATACTTTCCGCTTCGCAGGCGACGCTGAACGACTCGATCGTTCTCAACGGCATCATCCAGCCCAATCAGGAAATGCTGGTACACGTCACGCCGCGCTTTCCCGGCGTCGTCCGGGAGATCAAGAAGCGCATCGGCGATCCGGTCGAGAAAGGCGAACTTCTCGCCAAGATCGAGAGCAACCAGAGCCTTACGACGTACGAAATGCGCGCTCCGATCTCCGGAACGGTGATCGACCGCCAGATTTCGCTCGGAGAGTACGCTTCCGAGCAGAAGCCTTCCTTCATCGTCGCGGACATCTCGACCGTCTGGGTCGACTTGTCCGTCTACCGCCGCGACCTGTCGCGCGTGAAGCTGGGCGATCCCGTCGTCATCGACGTCGGCGACGGGGGAAAGCCGATCGAGTCCAAGATCTCCTACGTCTCGCCGGTCGGAAGCAGCGACACCCAGAGCGCGCTGGTGCGTGCAGTCGTGCAGAACGAAGGCCTCCGTCTGCGTACGGGATTGTTCGTGTCGGCCCGACTGATCTTGTCCGCAAAGAAGGTCCCGGTGGCCGTGAAGGCGGCTGCGATCCAGTCGGTGGAGAGTCGGAACGTCGTTTTCGTCCGGAACGGTAACAAGTTCGAAGCTCGGGACGTCGAGATCGGCGCCCGCGATCCTGAAAACGTGGAGATCGTGTTCGGCCTTCTGGAGGGCGACAAGTACGCCGCCAAGAACAGCTTCATCGTGAAGGCGGAACTCGGAAAGGGCAGCGCCGGTCATGAGCACTAAGCCCCGCCTCAGCGCGTCGACGCAGCGCGACCTCGCATTTCAGCCTCTGCTCTCCGCCGGCGGGGACCGGCGGCATTTCGTTTCCGGAGCCCCGCTATGATCGATGCCATCCTAGCCTTTTCGGTCCGTCAGCGGTGGCTGGTGATGATCTGCGTCCTGCTCATGGCCGCGTTCGGCGCCTGGAATTTCAGCAGGCTTCCGATCGACGCCGTCCCCGACATCACGAACGTCCAGGTGCAGATCAACACCAACGCGCCGGGCTATTCGCCGCTCGAAGTCGAGCAGCGCATCACCTTCCCCATCGAGACGGCGATGGGCGGCCTGCCGAATCTGGTCAACACCCGCTCGCTGTCCCGCTACGGCCTCAGTCAGGTGACGATCGTCTTCAAGGACGGAATCGACATCTACTTCGCGCGGCAGCTCGTCAACGAGCGGGTGCAGCGGGTGAAAGACGTTCTTCCGACCGGAATCGAGACGGCGATGGGGCCGGTTTCGACGGGCCTAGGCGAGATCTATCTCTACAGGGTCGAAGCCAAGCCGGGCACGAAGAATGCCGAGGGCCAGCCGTTCAGCCCGACGGATTTGCGGACGGTGCAGGACTGGATCATCAAACCGCAGCTCCGGAACGTCACCGGCGTGAACGAGGTGAACACGATCGGCGGCTTCGAGAAGCAATTCCACGTGCTTCCGGACACCAGCAAGCTGATGGCATACCGCCTCAGCTTCCGCGACGTGATGGCGGCGCTGGCGGCGAACAACGCCAACGTCGGCGCGGGCTACATCGAGAAGAACGGCGAACAATACCTCGTCCGCACCCCGGGTCAGGTCGCGAACCTCGACGATATCAGGCAGATCGTGATCGGCTCCCGCAGCGGCGTGCCCGTCCGGATCGTCGACGTGGCCGAGGTCAAGGAAGGCAAGGATCTGCGTACCGGGGCGGCCACGCTGAACGGCAGCGAAATGGTCATGGGAACCGCGATGCTCCTGATCGGCGAGAACAGCCGGACGGTTGCGCAGCGCGTCGCCGCCAAGCTGGAGCAGATCGCGAAGTCGCTGCCCGAGGGCGTCTCCGTGCGGGCGATCTACGACCGGACGCATCTCGTCGACGCCACCATCGCGACCGTCGAGAAGAACCTCGTCGAAGGCGCCCTGCTGGTCGTCGTCATCCTGTTTCTCATCCTCGGCAACTTCAAGGCGGCGATCGCGACGGCGTTGGTCATTCCCTTGGCCATGCTTTTCACGATCACCGGGATGTTCGAGAACAAGGTCAGCGCCAACCTGATGAGCCTGGGCGCCATCGACTTCGGCATCATCATCGACGGCGCCGTCATCATCGTCGAGAACTGCCTGCGCCTGCTCGCCCACGAACAGGCGAAACGCGGGCGGATTCTCACGCGCGAAGAACGCTTCGAGACGATCATCGCCGGCTCGCGCGAGGTGATCAAACCGAGCCTGTTCGGCACTCTGATCATAGCGGTTGTCTACCTCCCGGTCCTGACGCTGACGGGCGTCGAGGGCAAGATGTTCACGCCGATGGCGCTGACGGTCCTGATCGCGCTTCTGGGCGCGAGCATACTTTCGATGACCTTCGTTCCTGCCGCCGTCGCTCTGATGGTAACGGGCAAGGTGTCGGAGAAAGAGAATTGGTTCATGCGGCTGGCGCATCGGTCCTACGTGCCGATGCTTGACCTCGCCATCCGCTTCCGTGCCGTGGTGGCCGTGGTGGCCGTCGTGCTGATGGTCGCAAGCGGGTATGCGGCGTCGCGCATGGGCGGTGAGTTCATTCCCAGCCTGGACGAGGGCGACGTCGCCATCCAAGCGATCCGCATCCCCGGAACGAGCCTCACCCAGTCGCTGGAGATGCAGCAGGCCCTCGAGAAGCGCCTGCTTCAGATACCGGAGGTGAAGGAGAGCTTCGCTCGCACCGGCACCGCGGAGGTCGCCACCGATCCGATGCCTCCGTCGATCTCGGACGGTTACGTGATGCTGAAGCCGCGTGACCAGTGGCCGGACCCGAAGAAGCCGAAGTCGGACGTCGTGAAGTCGATCGAGGAGGCCTCCGAAGAGGTCGCCGGCAGCAGCTACGAACTATCGCAGCCCATCCAGCTGCGCTTCAACGAACTGATCTCGGGCGTTCGGAGCGACGTCGGCGTGAAGATCTTCGGAGACGATCTGGAGGTGCTGGCGCAAGTGGCTGGCCAGGTGCAGACGGTGCTCCAGGCCGTTCCGGGGGCCGCCGACGTGAAGACCGAACAGGTCGCCGGCCTGCCGGTGCTGACCGTGAAGCTCGACCGCAAGGCTCTGGCCCGCCTTGGCATCAGCGTCACGGACGTGCAGAGCCTCGTCGAGATCGCGGTCGGCGGTAAGAGCGCCGGTCTCGTCTTCGAAGGCGATCGTCGCTTCGATCTCGTCGTCCGTCTTCCGGAGGACAGGCGCTCCGACATCGAGGCTATGAAGTCGCTTCCGATCCCGCTGCCGCCCGTCGATGGTCAAGCGAAGGTCCAGCCAGCCGTTCTCGGTACTTCGCCGCTCAACCAGATGCGCTACGCGCCGTTGTCGGAGCTCGCGGAGATTTCCGTGTCGCCGGGTCCGAACCAGATCAGCCGCGAGGACGGCAAGCGGCGTATCGTCGTGTCCGCCAACGTTCGTGGCAGGGATCTCGGATCGTTCGTGACGGATGCCCAGAGCCAGATCGCTCAGAAGGTGAAGCTGCCTGCGGGTTATTGGATCGGCTGGGGTGGCCAGTTCGAGCAGCTCGTCTCGGCGACGCAGCGGCTCACGATCGTGGTCCCGATCGCGCTGCTTCTGATCCTGCTGCTGTTGTTCATCAGCCTAGGATCGGCCGCAGACGCGTTCCTCGTCTTCAGCGGAGTGCCGCTCGCGCTGACCGGCGGCATTTTCGCGCTGGTCCTGCGGGGAATCCCTCTGTCGATCAGCGCGGGTATCGGCTTCATCGCGCTCTCGGGCGTCGCCGTGCTCAACGGTCTGGTGATCATCACCTTCATCGAGCGGCTGCGCCATGAAGGCAAGACCATCATGGAGGCTGTCCATGAAGGGGCGCTGACCCGGCTGCGGCCGGTCCTGATGACGGCGCTCGTCGCCTCGCTCGGCTTCGTTCCGATGGCCATCGCCACCGGTGCCGGCGCGGAGGTGCAACGTCCGTTGGCGACCGTCGTTATCGGCGGGATCATCTCATCGACCATCCTGACGCTTCTCGTTCTTCCGGCGCTCTACATCCTGTTCCGCCGGGAATCTTCGCCTGCCGAAGTCGAGGCGGTGCCTGTCACGCCACAGAAGGAGACCACTACATGAAGAGGATACTGCTCGTCGCGACCGCGCTGCTGTTCGCCGCCCCTGCAATCGCGCAGCACGCACATGAAAAGGGCCCGAACGGCGGACCGATGGAGGACGTCGCCGGCGTCGAAGTCGAAATGGTCGCCAAGGGCAGGACGGTCACGTTCAACGTGTTCGACGAAGCCAAGAAGCCGGTATCGACGGCGGGGTTCTCGGGAACGGCGCTGCTGACCGCCGGCAGCGACCGCGAGACCCTTCCGCTCGTCGCCGAAGGCAACGCGCTTAAAGGCGACGCTAAGAAGGACATCGCGACCGGGTCCGCCGTCACCGTCACCCTGAAGACCGCCGACGGCAAGTCCGGCCAGGCGAAGTTCAAGAACTGAGACGGAAACTCGACAACCGAGGGAGCGGCGGCATCGACGGCGCTCCGGATGGACATCATGAACGACGCAACGAAATCAGGCGGCACGGGACGGGATCTGCGTCTCGATCTGTTCCGCGGCATGGCCAATTGGGCGATCTTCCTGGATCACGTGCCAAACAACGTGGTCGCGTGGCTCACCATGCGGAACTACGGGTTCAGCGACGCGGCGGAGTTGTTCGTCTTCGTATCGGGGTTCACGGTCGCGTTCGTGTATTCGAAGACGTTGCGAGCAAAGGGGCCGCTTGCAGCAGCGGCAGGTATCCTCGGCCGGGTCTGGCAGATCTACGTCGCGTACGTGCTTCTCTTCGTCTTCTACGTGGTGGCGGTCGGCTACGTCGCGCAACGCTACGGCCACGCCCATCTGCTCGACGAATACAACATCCGCAGCCTGATCGCCGATCCGGTCGAATTTCTGAAGCACGGTCTGCTGCTCGAATACCGCCCCCTCAACCTGGACGTCCTGCCGCTGTACATCGCTCTGATGGCCCCTTTTCCCCTTGTGCTCTGGCTGCTGACCAAGGCACCGGGCGTCACCTTGGCGGGCTCGGTCGTCCTCTACGCGGTGGCCCGGTCATTCGGCTGGAATCTTCCGGGGTACCCGTCCGGATACTGGTATTTCAATCCGTTCGCCTGGCAACTTCTGTTCGTGATCGGAGCATGGTGTGCGGTGGTCGATCGCGGCACATTGGATCGGACGCTGCGCTCGGGCATCGTGCTGCCACTAGCTCTTGTCGTCGTCGTTCTCTCGGCGATCGTGATGCTTGCGCCACTCACCGGAAATGGTTGGCTGCTGCCGGAGAAGCTGCACCTCCTTTTCCCGACGAACGACAAGACCAACCTCGCACCTTACCGCATCGCCCATTTCCTGGCCTTGGCGATCATCGTCGCGCGCATCGTTCCAGAAAACGCGCCGGCGCTGGCCTGGCCTGTCTGGCGGCCGTTGATCGTCAGCGGCCAGCATTCCCTTGAAGTCTTCTGCGCGGGAACGTTCTTCGCGGCCGTCGCGTATTTCGCGCTCGACCTCGTCGATGGATCCGTCAGATCCCAATTCGTCGTGAGCGCGGCGGGCATCTGCGCGATGGTCGCCGTGGCCTACCTTCGGAAGTGGTCGAAAGAAAACAAGGCGCGTCCCGCGATCGCGAGATGACGGATATGGCGATCTCAACCGCGGATCGATGCTCCGCTCAAGCAGCGGCGACTGCTGCGAGCCGGCGAGCGGCGGAACGGCAAGAGGTTCCAGATCACGCGTACGAAATGAGAAATTATGGGAGAGACCGATGACTGAAGCCGCACACGACGACCAGATCAAGATGCGCGTCGAAGGAATGGACTGCGCATCGTGCGCGGTGAAGATCGAGAACGCGCTGCGCCGCGTGCCGAGAGTCACCGATGTAGCCGTCTCCGTGGCGGCCGGAAACGTGACCGTCAGACACGATGGCGTCGATGTCGGGACATTGGCCGCTCGGATAACCGCTCTGGGCTACAACGTCGCGCCTGCCGACGAGAAGGGCGTCCATGCGCCCCACGGGAACGGCGGTGCATCTCACGACCATGACGATGCGGGCTTGCACGGTCACGATCACGGCCCTACCGACGGGTCTTGGTGGCGGACCTCCAAAGGCATCTTGACGATCGCCTCCGGAGCGGCGCTGGGAGCGGCTTTCCTGATCGGGAAGCTGGCTCCGGCTACGGAAAAATGGGCGTTTCTCGTCGCCATGATGGTCGGATTGATCCCGATTGGTCGGCGCGCTTTCGCCGCGGCAATATCAGGGACGCCGTTCTCGATCGAGATGCTCATGACGATCGCGGCCGTTGGCGCGGTCTTCATTGGAGCGACCGAGGAGGCCGCGACCGTGGTCTTTCTGTTTTTAATCGGCGAACTCCTGGAAGGTGTCGCGGCCAGCCGCGCGCGCGCGAGCATCCAGGACCTCACGAAGCTGGTCCCCAAGACGGCGATGCTCGAGGAGAACGGATCCGTCCGGGAAGTCCAGGCGGACACGCTCATAGTCGGTTCGATGATTCAGGTCCGGCCGGGCGACCGCATCCCTGCGGACGGCCTCATCGTCTCCGGAGAGAGCTTCGTCGACGAGGCGCCCGTGACTGGCGAAAGCACGCCTACTAGGAAGGGTCCCGAGGAGAGCCTATTCGCGGGCACCATCAACGGCGATGGGTTGCTGACCGTGCGCGTGACTGCCGCGGCGGCGGACAACACCATCGCGCGCGTCGTCCGGTTGGTCGAGGAGGCGCAGGAATCCAAGGCTCCCACGGAGCGCTTCATCGACCGTTTTTCCCGGTACTACACGCCCGGCGTCGTGGTGGTAGCCTTCCTGGTCGCCGTCATCCCGCCGCTGCTGTTCGGCGGCGTCTGGAGCGAGTGGGTCTACAAGGGCTTGGCGATCCTCCTGATCGGGTGCCCGTGCGCCCTGGTGATCTCGACGCCTGCGGCGATCGCCGCCAGCCTGTCGGCCGGTGCGCGCCGTGGACTGCTGCTCAAGGGCGGCGTCGTCCTCGAGCAGATGGGCAAGATCACCCTCGCATGCTTCGACAAGACCGGGACGCTGACGGCCGGAAAACCGGTCGTGACCGACGTGCTGTCGTTCGGCACTCCGGAGGACGAGGTGCTGCGGCTCGCGGCGGCGTTGGAGACAGGGTCCAGCCACCCGCTGGCGACGGCGATCCTCGCCGAAGCCTCAAAACGGGGGATCATTTCGCCGTCCGCCTCGGGATCTCAGGCGCTCGGAGGCAAGGGCGTCAGCGCGACCATCGACAGCCGGCAGATCTTCCTCGGGTCGCCCAAGGCCGCCGGCGAAATCGGTATCCTGGATATCGAGCATCAAGGCCGTGTCGCGGCGCTCAACGACGAGGGCAAGACGGTTTCGATCGTGGTGATCGGAACTTCGATAGCGGGGGCGATCGCAATGCGCGACGAGCCCCGCCCCGACGCCGCGAAGGGATTGAAACTCCTGACCGACGCCGGCATCCGGACGGTCATGCTGACCGGAGATAATCGCCGAACCGCCACGGCGATCGGCAAGTCGCTCGGGATCGAGGTGCAAGCGGGGTTGCTCCCGCAGGACAAGCAGCGGATCGTCGCGGAATTCCAGGCGCAGGGCTTCGTCGTCGCGAAAATCGGCGACGGCATCAACGACGCGCCGGCGCTCGCGGCGGCCGATGTCGGGGTCGCGATGGGCGGCGGCACCGACGTCGCCCTGGAGACCGCCGATGCCGCCGTGCTTCACGGTAGGGTCTCCGACGTCGCCGCGATGATCGATCTCTCGAAACGCACGATGCTCAACATCAAGCAGAACATCACGGTCGCGCTCGGGTTGAAGGCGGTTTTCCTCGTCACGACGGTCATCGGCCTTACCGGCCTCTGGCCGGCGATCCTCGCCGACACCGGCGCCACGGTCCTGGTTACGATAAACGCGCTCCGGCTGCTGAAGCCGCCGAGGACGCAGCCATGAGCCTGGAGGACATTTCGAGAGGGAAAAGTGCCCCGGTCTTCTTTGCCGCAGCGCTTCATATCTGTGCCGCAAACTTCGGCCTGCTGATTCCCGCCCGGGCCGCCGCGAGCTTCGCGACGGAAAACCCATGGGCGGCCGAGCACCTAGAGAAACTCCCGCCGGACATTCGTCGTCAAGTTTCGCGCCGCGAGCGCGCCTGCGGAAGCGGCGCTCTCGCGGGTCACTATTTCGCGGTCTCGATCGAGGGCGGCGGGCAGCGCTTCGTATCGTTGCATTTCGAGGACATCTCCTGCGCCAACCGAGAATCCTTGTGCCGCGGCAATGCCTGTCTCCATGAGGTGTTCGCGGAGTCGGGGGGGCGGCATCGGGTCGTGTTCAGCGGTTATGCGGAAGACGTCAGGATGAACAACGATCGAGGCACGGTCGTCCTAGAGGTCTCGCTCGGAGGGAGGCGGCAAGCTCTGGTGTGGGACGGGCGAAGGTTCGTTCCGGCAAGAAGAAGCAACGGATACTGAAATGCATACTTTGATCCTGAAGCATCTCCATCTCGGGGGCGCGAACCTGAGCTACCGCAAGAAATTCGGCCTGTTCTTCACCGTCGCGTGCGTCGTCACGGTGCTCGGCGGCGTCAAGACCGCCGTGCATTACTTCGGGCTGGAGTTTCTCGAACTGAACCGGCTCCTGACGAGCGGCATCGGCGGCGCGATTTTCATCATCGGCTTCCTGCTGTCGAGCATCCTGGCCGACTACAAGGAGGCGGAGCGCATCCCTGCGGACGTCCGCAATTCGGTCGAAGCGATCGATGGCGACCTCGAATGCTTCGCCTCGGACAATTCGGAGTTCGATCTCGCGACCTGTCGCGGCATACTGCTCTCGATCCTGGATCGGCTCCGTTCCGGCCTCGAACATTCCAACGGGCACAAGAACATTCCTCCGGTGCTGGAAGAGATAGCCAAGCTGACTCCGATCTTCGGGCGGCTCGAAGGCATGGGATTGGCGGCCAACTTCGTCGTCCGGCTGCGCACGTCGCAGGATGTGCTGCGCAGGTCCATGCTGCGCATCTATCAGATCCAGCGCGTGGAGTTCGTTCCGTCGGTCCACGTCCTCGTTCAGACGCTGGTGTTCGCGATCGTCATCATGATGCTCTTCCTCAAGACTGAGGGCGATCCGGCGTCGGCGATGATGTTCGGCTTCATAAGCTACATGTTCGTCTACGCGCTGTACCTGGTCCGGCTTCTCGAACAGCCGTTCGCGCAGGGGCACGGATCGCTGGACGACGTCAGCCTCTTCCTCTTGGACGAGCTCCGCGAAAGTCTGCGTAAGTCCCTTGCCGAGGTCACGTCGGCGGCGCCCCACTCACTTCAGGAGATTTGACATGCACGGCGGTGGAACCACTGGAACGGCGGCCGCAAAGCACGCCACGCGGCTCGCTTGGGCTTTGGGCCTCACGGCGACCTACATGTTGGCCGAGGTGGTCGGAGGGCTTATTACCGGTAGCCTCGCTCTTCTGGCGGACGCCGCCCACATGTTGACCGACGTGGGCGGACTGGCCCTTGCGCTTGTCGCCATCCGCTTCGCGGCGAAGGAAGCGACCCCGCAACGAACCTACGGGTATCTTCGGATGGAGGTGCTATCGGCGCTGGCCAACGCCGTCGTGCTGCTTCTGCTGACGGTCTACATTCTTTACGAAGCCTATCGGAGGTTTTTGGCGCCGCCCGAAGTCCTCGGCGGACCTATGCTGATCGTGGCGACGGGCGGACTAATCGTGAATCTGATCAGCATGAGACTTCTGATGGGCGGATCGTCGGAAAGCCTCAACGTGCGAGGCGCCTATCTCGAAGTGCTCGGTGATATGCTTGGCTCCATCGGGGTCATCGTGGCCGCCCTCCTCATGATTTGGAAAGGATGGGTTCTGGCCGATCCGATCATCGGAGCGGGGATCGGACTGTTCATCGTGCCCCGGACGCTCGGGTTGCTCAGACAGGTGACGCACATCCTCATGGAGGGCACTCCGGCGAATGTCGACGTAGGTACGCTCGAAGCGAAGCTGAAGCTTATCGCCGGCGTCGTCGCCGTGCATGACCTCCACGTATGGACCGTCACGTCCGGCTTCGATGCGATGAGCTGTCACCTGGTGGTGGAGGATCTGTCGAAAGGAAGGGAAGCTTTGCAGGAGGCGCGCCGTCTGATGAAGGACGACTTCAAGATCGATCACGTCACGATCCAGGTCGACGACGAGGCGATCAGAAACGAGGAGCCGGTTTTGCACGTTTGATGGATCAAAGACTCCCAAAGGGTTCACACCGCCTTTCGTCAGATCGACGACAGACGGTGCATTTTGCCAAGGCCACGTCGCTCGCGTTCCGGTGTGGCGGTCTGGGAAGACCGACCTCCGGCGCTTCGTAGGAATCCTCTTCTCCCGTACCGATGTGCGTGGCTGTCGCCTAGAGGCGGGTCGCCCGTAGACGCAGCGCGTTCCCCACCACCGTCACGGAGGACAACGCCATCGCTGCCGCCGCGATGATCGGAGAGAGCAGCAGCCCGAAAGTCGGATACAGGACCCCCGCGGCGATCGGAATGCCCGCCGCGTTGTAGATGAACGCGAAGAAAAGGTTCTGCCGGATGTTGCTCATCGTCGCCTCCGAGAGGCGGCGGGCCCGGATGATGCCGCCGAGATCGCCCTTGAGCAGCGTCACGCCGGCGCTCTCCATGGCCACGTCGGTGCCGGTGCCCATGGCGATGCCGACGTCGGCTGCGGCCAGGGCCGGCGCGTCGTTGACGCCGTCCCCCGCCATCGCGACGATCCGCCCGGCCTTCTGCAGCTTCTTCACTACCGCGCTCTTCTGGTCCGGCAGGACTTCCGCCTCGACCTCTGCGATGCCAAGGCGCTTCGCGACCGCCATGGCCGTGGTGCGGTTGTCGCCCGTCAGCATGATGACCCTGATGCCTTCGGCCGCCAGCGCCTTCAGCGCGTCCGGCGTGGTGGCCTTCACTGGATCTGCGATGGCGAGGATGCCGGCGAGTGCTCCGTCGATCGCAATATTCACGACCGTCGCGCCATCGCCGCGAAGCGTTTCGGCACGGCCTTCCAGCGACGAGGTGTCTACCCCGGACGCGTTCATGAATTTGGCGTTGCCCAACGTCACGACCTTGCCGTCGATCCTGCCTGTCACGCCCTTTCCGGTCGGAGAATCGAAGTCCGTGACGGCCGCGAGATTGAGGTTGCGCTCCTTCGCCTCGCGGACGATGGCGTCGGCCAGCGGATGCTCGCTCGACCGCTCGACGCTGGCTGCGAGCCTGAGCACCTCGCTTTGGTCGAAGCCCGGTGCGGGAATGATGGAAACGACCTTCGGCTTCCCCTCTGTGAGCGTTCCGGTCTTGTCGACGACCAGCGTGTCGACCCTCTCCATGCGCTCCAGGGCTTCTGCGTTCTTGATCAGCACGCCGGCCTGCGCGCCGCGACCGACCCCGACCATGATCGACATCGGGGTCGCGAGGCCGAGCGCGCACGGGCAGGCGATGATCAGCACGCTCACCGCCGCGACGAGGCCATAGGCAAGGCGCGGCTCTGGGCCGAACCAGACCCAGGCGGTGAAGGCCGCAACGGCCACGACGATGACCGCGGGCACGAACCACCCGGCGACCTGGTCAGCCAATCGCTGGATCGGCGCGCGGGACCGCTGCGCCTGAGCGACCATCTGCACGATCTGGGAAAGCAGGGTGTCGCGGCCGACCTTTTCGGCCTGCATGACGAAGCCGCCGGATTGGTTGAGCGTCCCGGCGATGATCTTCGCGCCGACCTCCTTGGTGACCGGCATGGATTCGCCCGTTACCAGCGATTCGTCGAGCGAAGAGCGACCTTCGGTCATGACGCCGTCCACCGGCACCTTTTCGCCGGGGCGAACGCGAAGCCTGTCACCGACGTTCAGGCTGTCCAGCGCCACTTCGTGGTCCTCGCCCGTATCGTCCACCAGCCGCGCGGTCTTGGGAGCGAGATCGAGCAGCGCCTTGATGGCGCCCGACGTCGCCTCACGCGCCCGCAGTTCGAGCACCTGCCCGAGCAGGACGAGGACGGTGATGACGGCGGCGGCCTCAAAGTAGACCGCCACGGCGCCGCCATGGCCGCGGAACGCGGGCGGGAAGACCCCCGGCGCCGCCGTCGCGACCACGCTATAGGCATAGGCCACGCCCGTGCCCATCGCGACGAGCGTGAACATGTTCAGGTTGCGGGTGACGAGCGATTGCCAGCCGCGGACGAAAAACGGCCAGCCTGCCCACAGCACGACCGGCGTGGCGAAGAAGAACTGGATCCAGTTCGATAGCGACGGCTCGACGAGACCATGTCCGCCGACGAGGTGGCCACCCATCTCCAGAACGACGGCCGGCGCTGCCAATGCTATGCCGATCCAGAACCGGCGCGACATGTCCGCGAGTTCCGGGTTGGGCTGGTCGTCTAGGCCGACCAGTTCGGGCTCGAGCGCCATACCGCAGATCGGACAGCTTCCCGGGCCGACCTGTCGGATCTCCGGATGCATCGGACAGGTGTAGATGGTGCCCTCAGCCACCGGAACCGCAAGCGCGTCCGGCTTCGACTTCTGCAGGTATCGCTGCGGGTCGGCGGCGAACTTGCTGCGGCAGTCGGCCGAGCAGAAATGATGGGTCTCGCCGGCGAGTGCGAACTTGTGCGGGGTCGTGTCCGGATCGACGGTCATTCCGCAGACGGGATCGATCGTGCCGGCGGCTGCCTCGTCATGAGCGTGGACATGTCCTTCATGGGAGCGACCGCCGTGATCGGCTCCGCCGCAGCAGCCGCCGGTTCCCTGCACGGTGTCCGCCTTGGCCGAATAAGCGTCGGGTGAGGCTGCGAACTTTGCGCGGCAGCCAGCGGAGCAGAAGTGGTAGCGCTGTCCGCCATGGTCGAAGCTGTGCTTGGCCGTGTCCGGATCGACGGTCATTCCGCAGACCGCATCGGTCGCCTTGCCCGTATCGGCGTGGTCCTTGCGTTGGCTTCCGTGCGACGCGTGCCCGGGCGCGTCATGCGCCGCACCGCCGCAGCAGGCGGAAGCAGCGGACTTCGTCGCTACGCTCTGCGGTCTGGAGCCACAGCCGCAACCACCCGAACCATCTTTTTTCGCCTCCGACATCTTCTTTCTCCAGGTCAAGAACTAATACCCTGTAGGGGTATATGCGCCCAATGCGCTAGGATATCAAGATGCTTCGTCGAAATGCGTGCGCGGCCGACGTCCAAGGCGAGGATGAAACAAGGGATGCCGTAATGAGTCCGTCGCGGACCTCGGAGACGCAGCGCGAACAACCCCTCTCCATCCGGAAACCCGATTGAGCGCCGCGGAGTCAGGCGCGCGAACCTGTCGCTCACCGGAGCCAAGCGGGGCAGCCGCGGACGGACCTGCCGCACGGCAACAACCTTGCCCGGCAACACCTGCGCGTTCCGAATCCGGACCGATGACCGGAGATCGCTCATACCTGTCCGGTACCGTTGCTTCGCCCCCTTGCAACCTGTACCCAGTAGGGGTACATCTCCCGCATGCGCGACGACATCAAGACATCGGTGAAGAAACGCCTCGGAAGGATCGAGGGGCAGGTCCGTGGCCTGTCGAAGATGGTCGAAGAGGACCGATACTGCATCGACGTTGTGACGCAGATCTCCGCGGTCCGTGCCGCGCTGCGCCGCGTGGAGGAAGAAGTGCTCAAAGACCACGTTTCTCATTGCGTGGAGCACGCCATCGCGAGCGGCGACAAGGCCGACCAGCGCCAGAAGATCGCCGAACTGATGGCCGTCGTCGGAAGGGCCGAACGATGACACGTTTGCAATTCGCCTTGGCGTTCTGGAATTTCGCGGATAGGCTCCGCCGATCGACGCGAACACCCGAAGGCATCTGAACCGTATGCTCGTCAGGCTCACCAGGAAACGTAGGCTGAAGGCAGGGTGGATCGTCGCCCTCGTCTATATGCTTTGCATCCTGGCGCCGACCCTGTCCTACGCCCTGCCGGGCGAACACGCCTCTGCCCACTGCCTGACCATGGAGGGCATGTCCGGCTCGATGCACATGCACGACGAAGCCGTCCAGCCGATGCACGCCCATCTCGACGGGCAGCAGCACGACCATGCTTCCGCGCAGCCGGCGTCGATGTCCGACGCGGCAGACATGATGACGATGTCCGACGATATGGACGGCGATGGCATGCCGGCGAAGAAGGCTCCTCACACCACCAGCGGCCAATGCTGCGCCCTGATGTGCGTCACGGCGATGCCTGCTTCGCTGGTCGATTTCGCGATGCCTCCGATGCCGACCTTGGTCCGCATCGCGACCAGCTATCGCGCCACCGCCGACAATGCGCCGGCCGTGCAGTACCGTCCCCCCATCGGCTGATCTGAACGTCTAGACTCGGTGCGTGCCCTGCAGAGGGATGACGCGCCTGTTGTCCACCGTCATTTCAGGAAACGAACATGTTCACGCAGTTTGGGGCGAAGCTCGCCGCCGTTCGCTCGGTGGCCGCTGGTGTATTCCGTTCACGACCGGCGATGCTCGCCGCCGTATCCCTCGGCACCCTCACTCTAGGAGGCTGTCTGCCGACGACAGTGCCCTTGGTGGGCGCCGACCCGGCCGATCCTTCGGCCAGGGTAGCGGGGGTAGGCTACCGCTCGACCGTCGCTCCCTACAGCAGCCTCCGGCCGGCGGCGCCGGCGCCTTGGCGCGAACAGAACGACCGCGCCGCTCCGGCGCCGAAATCCGACCGGTAGGAGCGAGACATGTCCAGCACGCGTCACGCCCACCGTCCGTTCGTCGCCCGCCGCGGTTCCAAGCCCGCAGCGGTGGCGGTCCTGTTCTCCTCGCTCCTCCTCTCCGGATGCGCCACCTTTTCGCCGGACGCCGGTATGGGCGTGGTCGCCGGGGTCGCCGGCGAGACCATCAAGAAGGACGTCATCTCGATCAGGACGCAGGACGACGCGGTACGCGCCGACGGCGCCGTCAAGGGCCTGCTACGACGAACGCTCACCGTGGATAGCGCCGTCCAGATAGCACTGCTCAGCAACCGCGGCCTTCAGGCGGCATACAACGAACTGGCGCTTGCCGAAACGGATCTGGTGGCGGAAAGCCTGCCGCCGAATCCCACCTTCTCCGTTTCACGCATCGCGGGCTCCGGGGTTGTCGAATTGGAACGCAGGATCGTGGCGGACATTCTTGCGTTGGCAACGCTTCCGGTACGTTCCGAGATCGCGCGACAGCGTTTCCGTCAGGCGCAGCTCCGGGCAGCGGAGGAAACGCTCCGACTGGCTGCCGATGTGCGGCTCGCGTACTTCCGCGCGGTCGCCGCCAACGAGCTTGTTCTACTCCTCACAGATGCCAAGTCCACGGCCGAATCCACGGCCCAGCTCGCATCGAAGCTCGGTCGGACCGGAGCGTTGAACAAGCTCGACCAGGCGCGAGAACAGGTCTTTTACGCCGAGATAACGGCGGAGCTCGCACTGGTACGGCAGGAGGCGGCGAGTTCGCGCGAGCGTCTGATCCGGCTTGCTGGACTGTGGGACGGAGACCTGGGATTCCGCATCCCGATGAAGCTTCCGGCGCTGCCACGTCGGCCACAACCGCTTCCCGGCATCGAGGTCGATGCCGTCGAGCGTCGCGTCGACCTGCAGATCGCACGTCTCGAACTGGTCGCTCTCGCCAATAGTCTGAAGCTCAGTGAGGCAAGCCGGTTCGTGACACTGCTGGATATTGCCGGGATCAACAAGAAGACGTCCGATGCCGGCGGCGCCGCCACGGAGCGCGGAGTCGATCTCCAGTTCCAGATCCCTCTCTTCGATGGTGGAGAAGTCCGAGTCCGGCAAGCCGTCGAGACCTACAATCAGGCCTTCAACCTCTTGACGGAAAGAGCGGTGAACGTCCGTTCGGAGGCGCGCGACGCCTACAAGACCTATCGGTCGGCGTACGACATCGCGGGCCACTATCAACGCGAGGTCCTTCCGCTGCGAGAGATCATCTCCAACGAGATGCAGCTTCGCTTCAGCAGCATGCAGGACGACGTGTTCGCATTGTTGACGGAGGCCAGGCAGCGCATAGCCGCCCTGCGCGCCGCAATCGAGGCGAAGCGCGATTTCTGGACGGCGCAATCAGAGCTGCAGACCGTCGTCAACGGCGGCGGTCGATCGGACGCACCGCAGCAGACCCGGACCGCGAAGACCGCCAGAGCCGGCGGCTGAATAGAAGGACTTGAACATGCTTTCCCGTAGAGGCTTTCTAAACACTGCCGCCCTGGCCGGTACCGTCGTCGTCGGCGGCCGGGTGCACGCCGCTAACATTCCCGAGGCGCCCACCATGGAGAAGGCGACGATGCAGCCGCCGCTGCACCCGTCGAGCGGTCCCGACTATAATCCAGTCGTCACCTTGAACGGCTGGACATTGCCGTGGCGGATGAACGGCGACTGGAAGGAATTTCATCTGGTCGCCGAACCGGTCGAACGCGAATTCGCCGAAGGCATGAAGGCGCATCTGTGGGGCTACAACGGTCAGTCACCGGGGCCGACGATCGAGTGCGTAGAAGGCGACAAGATCCGCATCTTCGTCACGAACAGGCTTCCCGAACCGACCACGGTGCATTGGCATGGCGTTATCCTGCCGAGCGGAATGGATGGCGTCGGTGGCTTGAGTCAGCCTCACATTCCGGTCGGAAAGACCTTCGTCTACGAATTCGAGATGAAATATAGCGGAACGTTCATGTACCACCCTCATTCGGACGAAATGGTCCAGATGGCGATGGGAATGATGGGCATGATCGTCGTGCATCCGCGCGACCGCTCCTTCCGGCCCGTCGATCGTGATTTTGTCTTCATCATGAGCACCTACGACATCGATCCCGGCACCTATCTCCCCAAGGTGTCGGAGATGACGAACTTCAACATGTGGACGTTCAACAGCAGGGTCTTTCCCGGCATCGATCCGATGATTGTCCGACTGGGCGATCGGGTGCGCGTCCGCATCGGCAATCTTACGATGACCAATCATCCCATCCATCTGCACGGCCACAAATTCGCCGTCACGTGCACTGACGGCGGCTGGGTGCCCGAAAGCGCCCAGTATCCGGAGACCACCACCGACGTGCCTGTCGGTGCGGTTCGGGTTTTCGACTTCATCGCCGACAATCCAGGGGACTGGGCGTTCCATTGCCACAAGTCGCATCACACCATGAACGCGATGGGTCACAATGTTCGGAACATGATCGGCGTTTCGAAGAAGGATCTTGCGAAGGCCGTTGGAAAGCTGGCGCCGGACGCGATGGCGATGGGAACGACGGGAATGGCGATGGGCGAGATGGAGATGCCGATGCCGGACAACACGCTGCCGATGATGACGGGCTCAGGGCAGTTCGGACCGATCGAGATGGGTGGCATGTTCACCGTCATGAAGATCCGCGAGGGCCTCGCCCGCGACGATTACCGGGACCCCGGCCCGTACAAGCACCCGCAGGGCACCGTCGCCTACGAAGTCGAGGCGCCGCAGAAGGATGCGCCGCGCCAGACCAACGAGAAGGCAAAGGCGAAGTCCGCCGCCCCGCAGCAGACGAAGGGCATGGACATGAAGGGGATGAAAGGAATGAAGGGGATGTGACTTCCCGCCCGACACCAGCAAACCGGAACACGGAAGCAACCGATGAAATCTATGTCATTCGCAGGAGCCGCAACGCTGGCGCTCCTGCTGCACACGGCGCCCGTCCTCGCCGAGAGCGATCATGCCGGACACGCGAAGCACGACGAGGTCTTCACGACCGGCGAGCCCGGCGACGCGAAGAAGCCGGCCAAGATCGTGCAGATCACGATGACGGAGGCGAACGGAAAAATGCTGTTCACGCCCGCGAAGATCGAGGTCCGCAAGGGCGATCAGGTCAAGTTCGTGCTGCGCAACGGCGGAGAGCTCGAACACGAATTCGTCCTCGGGACGACCGAGGAGAATCTGAAGCATGCCGTTTCCATGTCGAAGAATCCCGACATGGAGCACGACGATCCGAACGCCGCGAAGCTGGCTCCGAAGATGACGGGTGAAATCGTCTGGAAGTTCAGCAAGGCGGGCGAGTTCGAATACGCGTGCCTGATACCCGGCTACCGCGAAGCGGGCATGGTCGGCAACGTCGTCGTCAAGTAGCAACCCACGAAAGGAAAACAAAATGACCACCAACAGACTCGCAGCCGCCACCCTCGCGTTCTCGCTTCTGTTTTCGTCGGCAATCTTCGCGCAGGACGCGATGGTCAACGGCGAAGTGAAGAAGGTCGACGAGACCGCCAAGAAGATCACGCTCAAGCACGGCGCGATCAAGAACCTCGGCATGGAAGAGGACGGCATGACGATGGTTTTCAAGGTCCAGGATCCGGCGATGCTCAAGCAGGTGAAGGTCGGAGACAAGGTCCAGTTCACGGCCGAGCGCGGCAGCGACGGCATCGCCATTACCAAGATCCAGAAAAGCAAGTAGGGCACGAACGGTTTGCGCGCGCCGGCGAGCCCGCCGGCGCCGCAGCTCCGGGTCGAAGCGCTGAAGGACACGGCATGGATGCATCTCCGCGCAACGAAGGACCGGCCTCCGCAGGACGGACGCTTGCGTACGATCGCGAAACCGGACGGCTGAGCGGCGCGCGCCTCGTCGAGCGACTGGCGGTGGCCGCGCTGCAGGCGGGATCGGCGGCAACGGCGCGGTTCGGGCACCGCGGGTATCGGCTCGGCTGCAACGTCGTGTCCTCGGCCGTCGCACCCGGCGACATCGCAATCCGGCTTAATTCCGACGCCGTCTTCTCCATGCCCTTCGCGGACGGCTACTGGAGCCGCCTGCTCAACAGACGGTACGTCTACGAAGCTGAGATCGAGACCTTTCTGCGCGGCGTGTCAGACGTCGACTACGTATTCGTCGATGGCGGCGCCAACTTCGGATACTGGTCCGTGCTCGCGTCCAGCAGACCTTTCGGCGCGCACGATGCTCTGGCGATCGAGGCCTCCGCGCCGAACGTGTCGCGTCTCGAATTCAACTCCAGGCTCAACGGCTGCCGCTTCCGCTGCATCCACGCCGCGATCGGCGGCGCGCCCGGCGGCTTCGTCCGCATCACCGGCGACCGTCACGAAGCCTTTGGCACGGCGCGCGCCGGCGCCGGCGATCCCGACGCCGTCCGGACCGTCTCGCTCGACGGCCTCATGACGGAAGGTGCGATCGAACCCGCCCGACCGGTGGTCGTGAAGCTCGACGTGGAGGGCGTCGAGATTGAAGCGCTCCGGGGCGCCGAGCTGCTCTCGGCGGGAGATGCTGTGTTCATCTGCGAGGAGCACGGCGCGGACCGCCGGCATCTCGTTTCGCGGCATCTGATGAGCAAAACGTCGCTTCGCCTGTACGTCTTCGATGCCGCGACGGCAAGTTTCGTCCGGCTGCGGGACCTGTTCGTTCTCGACCGCATCAAGCGCCACGCATGGGTGGGATACAACGTTTTCGCGACCGCGAGCCCGTTTTGGAAAGAGAAACTCGAACGCATCGGATGGCGGTCATGAACGCGCCAAAGCGAATCCTTGCTGCGCCGCGCGTCTGGATGGACCTGCGTGCCGCGATCCGCGAGGTGCGCCCGCCTCGTTCCGTCGCCGAACCCGAATTCGATTGCTTGAGATATTGAGCGCTGGCCCTGTTTTTCCGACGATCCGAGAGCACGCGCGCCGCGCCGCGCGACGTATTTCTGCGTTCTGAAGCGGCGAAATCGACGGTGGAGTTTGCTGGTCGCGGCGCGGAACAAACCATTTGCTGCTGCCGTTTCGGCAGGCGTCGTTTCAACAATGGAGAAATGTCATGACGAGTACCGCACGAACTATACTTCGCAACTACGTTTCCGCCGCAGCCCTTCTGTTCGTTCTGGCCGCCCCCGGCCTGGCCCGGGCCCAGGGTGCCGAGAAGGAATACAAGGCGTCCATGGAGAAGATGGACGCGGCGATGATGAAGGGGATGGACCCCGACCCGACCAAGGCCTGGGCCAAGATGATGGTGGCGCATCACCAGGGCGCGATCGACATGTCCAAGACGGTCCTGAAGGAGACCAAGGATCCGATGATCCGCCAGATGGCCGAGAAGGGCATCAAGGAACAGAGCGAGGAGCAGAAGATGCTCGAGGAGTGGATCAGCAAGCACTGACCCGTAGCCGACCCTAACCGCAATCCGCGAGGACGCCATGATCGCACTGCCCTACGACTACTATCTGATCGCATGGTTCGTCCTCGCGGCCGGGTCGACGGCGTACGTCGCCTACGACCAGTTCAACGGCAACCCCGAGCCGACCGTCATGAAATGGGGATTCATTTTGGTCACGCTCTACATGGGGCCGTTCGGGCTGCTACTCTACGTCCTCGCGGACAAGGAGCCGACGCCGGGTGAGCACGAAGAATTCACGTCGCCGCTGTGGAAGCAGGGCGTCGGCAGCACGATCCACTGCGTCGCCGGCGACGCGACCGGCATCATTCTCGCGGCCGTCGTCACGGCCTCGCTCGGGTTGCCGATGTGGATCGACCTGATCGTCGAATACGTCGCCGGCTTCTCGTTCGGACTGTTCGTCTTCCAGTCCCTGTTCATGAAGAAGATGATGGGCGGGACCTACTGGGAGAACGTCCGCAAGAGCTTCGTCCCCGAGTTTATCAGCATGAACGCGATGATGGCCGGCATGGCGCCGGCCATGAGCTTCCTGATGATGGGTCGCGACATGCGCGCGATGGATCCGCTCGAGCTGGTGTTCTGGGGCGTGATGTCCCTCGGCGTGATGGTCGGCTTCACTACCGCGTACCCCTTCAACGTCTGGATGGTGAAGAAGAAGATCAAGCATGGCCTGATGACGGTACGCGCCGGCAAGGCATCGAAAGCCCACGCAAGTCATGCAGCGATGCCCGCTATGGAGGGAATGGACCACGGCAAGATGAAAGAAGGCGGCGGCCATGCGATGGGCGGCGATGCCACGCGCCCTCAGCTGGCCGCGCTCGCGGGCGTCACGGGATTTCTGCTCATATCCGGGATGATCGTTCCGGGGTTTTCGGTGAATCTGGGCCTGAGCGCCCGCGATGTCGATGGCGCGATCATGCCGCCCGGAATGATCAACACGTTCGACCTGCCCGGCGAGGCCATGAAGGACATGGCCGCGGTGAAGCCCAGGCAGGTAACGTACACGGCTCCGCCCGACGCGAAGGGCGACCAGGTCCTCCAGCCCCGCGTCGAGAACGGCATCAAGGTCTTCGACATCGAGGCTTCGATCATCCGTTGGAACATCCTGCCGAACGTCGCGGTCGACGCATACGCGTACAACCGCCAGGTGCCCGGGCCGCGGCTCCAGCTCACCGAGGGCGAGCACGTCCGGATCAATTTCCACAATGCTCTTCCGGAAAGCACGACGGTGCATTGGCACGGTCTGATCGTTCCCAACGAAATGGACGGACCGGCGAAGGTCACGCAGGATCCCGTCCCCCCGGGCGGTTCCTACACCTACGAATTCGACGTCGCCCAGAGCGGGACCTACTTCTACCACAGCCACGACCATCCGGACCGACAGCAGGCGCTCGGGCTCTACGGCGCGCTGCTGATCTCGCCAAAGGATCCGTCGGCGGAGGCCAAGGCCGACATCGACTACACGGTCCAGCTTCAGGAATGGCTGAAGCGGGAGTGGCGGACGTTTCCCGCCATGCTGATGGAAGGTGCGCTGCCCAACTACTTCACAATCAACGGCAAGGCGTATCCCTCGACCGATACCGTTCCGATGAAGGTCGGCCAGACCATCAAGATCCGCTTCATCGGCACCAACAACAACTTCGTGCATCCGATGCACGTCCACGGCGGCCCGTTCCAAGTCGTGGCCGTGGACGGAGTGACGCTGAACGAGAGCGCGAAATACCAGGCGGACACCGTCAACGTCGGGCCGGGCCAGCGCTACGACGTCGTCTGGACCGCGCGAAGGCCAGGCAAGTGGCTGGTGCACTGCCATATCCCCCACCACACCGCCAACAACAACGTCGAAGAGAAGGGCGGCGGAGGCCTCATGCTCGTTCTGGACGTCCACTGAAATCCGCACACCAACTCTGCATCACCGAAGGAATACCAATGTTCAAGAAGACCTCGTTAGCCGCCGTCACGCTGATCGTCACAACCTTCGGCACCGGCGTCGCGTACGCCCACCCCGAATTCCAATCGGCGGAACCCGCCGCAGGGAAGTCGTCTCCTTCGCCGAAGCAGATCCGAATCCTGTTCAACGAGAGCGTCATCCCGCAATTCTCCGGGATCGAACTGAAGGACCAGGCCGGAAAGGCGGTCGCGACCGGAAAGGCGACGACCGATCCCACCAACAAGAAGCTGATGATCGTGCCCCTGAAGGATGAGCTGGCGCCCGGCGACTACAAGGTCGAATGGCACGCGGTGTCCGACGACACACACAAGGTGAAGGGCAGCTACTCCTTCGGCGTGACGCGCTGATGATCGATCTCGGGCTCGTCGTCGCACGTTTCCTGCACTATGCGGCATCGACCACGCTGGCCGGGGCGGCGTTTTTTCCGCTCTACGCCTATGCCTACGCGGGCGCCGAGCCTGAGATGCTCGGCCGCTGGAGGGGCAAGGTCCTGTCGTGGTCGGCGCTCCTCGCTCTGATCAGCGGTCTCGCATGGTTCTGCTTCTCCGTGGCCAACATGAGCGGCGCTCTCGCGGACGTCGCGGATCCGGAGGTTCTCTCGTCCGTGCTGCATGATACCGGCTTCGGCGTCGTTTGGACGGCGCGGATGGTTCTCGCGGTCGTCATCGTCGCAGCCGCGCTTCTGCTGCCGTCGCGGTCGACGGTGTGGCGTGATCTCCTGATGTCCTCCCTCGCGGCGGGGCTGCTTGCCTCGCTCGCCGGTGCGGGCCATGCCCAGATCGAAGAGGGATGGCAGAGCGTGCTGCACATCGCAGCCGACGCGGCGCATCTCCTCGCCGCGGGCGCGTGGCTCGGGGGACTGGCGCCGCTGGGGTTCATACTGCTCGGCTATGCGGGGATTAAACCCGCTCCATGTGCCGTTGACGTCGACGGGGTGCTGATGCGTTTCTCCGGCATGGGCTACGCCGCCGTGGCGACGCTCGTCGGCACCGGCTTGGTGAACAGCTGGCTCCTCGTCGGATCGGTGTCGAGCCTGATGAACAGCGCCTACGGGCAGATACTCATGGCCAAGCTGGCCTTCTTCGCGGGAATGCTCGCGCTTGCGGCGGCCAACCGGTTCTGGCTGGTGCCGGCGCTGGAGGCCGCCGGACGCGGCGGCACGGGCGGCATCGATGTCTGGCGTGGTAAATTGCGGACGCACGTCCTCAGCGAACAGGGGCTCGGCCTCCTGGTCCTGCTGTGCGTGAGCGTACTGGGAACGATCCGGCCGGCGATCGGACAATGACCGGCGAGAGCGGTCGCCATCCCGGCGACCGGCAAGACTGGAGAACTGCCATGAAGATGGACGCACACATGCAGAAATGCATCGACGATTGCCTGCGCTGCTACCAAACCTGCTTTGGCATGGCGATGAATCATTGTCTGGAGAGCGGAGGAAAGCACCTTGAGCCCGCGCATTTCAGGCTCATGACGGCGTGCTCCGAGATCTGCCGCACGTCCGCGCATTTCATGCTCATGAGTTCTCCGCATCACAAGCATCTATGCCGCGAATGCGCGGAGATCTGCACCGAATGCGCCACTGATTGCGAACGCGTCGGCGGCATGGAGGACTGCGTGAAGGCCTGCCGGGCATGCGCCGAAAGCTGCCGCGCGATGGCGGCCTGAGCCGAGGGGAGGCCCCCGGGCCTCCCCTCCCAATGACCCATGGATGATGGAGAAACCGGATGAAGATGAGCTACGCCCGCTTCGGCGCTATGATCGCTACCTCGACGGTCGTAATGTTCGGCCTGATGTACCTCAACACCTACGCCTTGGACCACGTATTCTACAGCCAGACCCGCACTTGGATGGCGCTGCTGATGGGAGCGGTCATGGCCATCATCATGCTCGCCTTCATGCTCGCGATGTATCCCAGCCGAAAAGCCAATGCGGGAATCGTAATCGCGGGCGTCATCGTCTTCGCTGCTTCGCTCTGGCTCGTCCGGAGCCAGCAGACCGTGGACGACGTTTCCTACATGAAGGCGATGATTCCTCATCATTCGATCGCCATCATGACCAGCGAGCGCGCCCACATCCGGGATCCCCGCGTGCGTAAGCTCGCCGACGGCATCATCGAAGCGCAGGTCCGCGAGATCGCCGAGATGAAGCGGCTCATCCAAGACCTCGACGCCAATCCTCCCGCCGCCGGCGCGCCCGACCTGCCAGCCCGCCCACCACAATAGGCGGATGGTCCCTTGCACGAACCACTCAAATCCATGACCTCGATGCGCAACGGCGAGACGAATCGGCCAGGCCGTGATCTCCGTCTAGACCTGTTCCGGGGACTCGCGAACTGGGCGATCTTCCTCGACCACATTCCGAACAACGCCGTCGCATGGCTTACGACCCGGAACTACGGCTTCAGCGATGCCGCCGACATCTTCGTTTTCATCTCCGGCTACACGGCGGCCTTCGTGTACGAACGGCGGATGGCGATTCAGGGCATCTTGGCCGGCACGGCGCTTCTGCTTCGTCGGGTCTGGCAGCTGTACGTGGCGCACATCCTTCTGTTCGTTTTCTATGCGGTGGCTATCGGCTACGTCGCGCAGCGCGGCCACTCCCATCTTCTGGACGAATTCAACGTGGCCGGACTGATCGAGCAGCCGGTCGCCACGCTTTCTCAGGGGCTATTGCTGAAGTTCAAACCGCTGAATCTGGACGTACTGCCGCTGTATATCGTGATCATGGCCGGCTTTCCGCCGCTGCTGATCCTCATGCGGCGCGCGCCGGACTTGGCATTGGGGGCTTCCTTCATCGTCTACTTGTCGGCGCGTTTCTTCGGTTGGAACTTTTCGGCATACCCGTCCGGCGGCTGGTACTTCAATCCTTTCGCATGGCAGCTTCTTTTCGCAATGGGTGCATGGGCGGCGCTGGGCGGTCGGACGCGGGTGCAGGCCCTTGCACGGTCGCGGGCGGTCCTTGTCGCGAGCATCGCCTTCGTGGCCTTCGCTTTCGTGGTCACGTTCGCCGTCCGTTTCGGCATCACCGGATTTCTGCCCGCTGGATTAATCGACGTGTTCGATCCGAACGACAAGACCAATTTGGCGCCGTACCGCGTCGTCCATCTGCTGGCTCTTGCGGTCATCGTGGTGCGGCTTCTCCCCAAAGACTCGTCCATCCTGCACTCTGCGTTGCTGAAGCCGGCGATCGTCTGCGGTAAACGGTCGCTCGAGGTCTTTTGCGTCGGGATATTCCTTTCGTTCATCGGCCACTTCATCCTCGACATGTACTCGAACGGCCTCGTCACGCAGATCGCCCTGAGTGCGGTCGGCATCTCCCTGATGACCGCCGTGGCGTTCTACCGGACCTGGTCGCGGACGCTGGATGCGCCCTCGGCGAACGCAACACGGCCAGCCGGTCACCAGGCGGAGCAGGAGGCGGTCACATGACTAGACGCTGGGTCGCAGGCATCTTCGCAATATCGATCGGTCTAGGTGCCGTGGCGCTGTACTTCGGCGCCGGTGCCTATGACATGGGAGCCGACGCGCCGCATTGGGAAGTCACCCGGCGGGCCATCGAACTGGTCCGCGACCGCTCGATCGCCGCACATGCGAAGAACATCGATCTTCCCGAACTTCAGGACGAGAAGCTTGTGTCGAAAGGAGCCGGCCAATATGCGGCGATGTGCGTGAACTGTCATCTCGCGCCCGGCATGGCGGATTCCGAGATTCGGCCGGGCCTCTACCCGCAACCTCCGAACCTGTCCGAACAGCGCATCGATCCGAAACGGGCGTTCTGGGTAGTGAAACACGGACTGAAGATGAGCGGCATGCCGGCCTGGGGCATCGGTCATGACGACGACACCATCTGGTCCATCGTCGCGTTCGTGACGCGGCTGCCGGGTCTGTCTGCCGACCACTACAAAGAAATGGTGACCAACGCCCCTCCGGACGAGGAGATGGGCAATATGAAGATGGACGGTGACAAGAGTTCGCCGGGCAAAGCCAAGGACCGCGCCGACGAGGGCGGGTCCAAGCCCGTCCATCCGCATTGACGATCGACGGCTGGATGCAAGCATCCGCTTGTGGGAGAACGGAGCCGCACAGCGGAGGGGCGATGCCTTCCCGGCAAGAAGAAAGATTGGGCGGGATGGCGTACGACGGGGCCTCCGGGCGGCTGAGATACTCGATCGAGGCCTGGCGGACCGATCCGGGCGCCACGTACCGGACTTGGTTTCTGTGGGAGGAGCGGCTGAAGAATTTCCGGTCCATCCGCCGCGGCATCGAGCAGGTCGTGCGTCAAATCGAGGACGGCACCTTTGGCAACGTCTACAAGGGATCTTCCCTTGAAGTCGCCGTGAAGTCCGTCGCAGAGCAGCGACAGATATTCAAGGGCGCCGACCATGCGTTTCTCTGGAAACCGAAGCTGCGGATCCCCGACATCTACGAAGATGCCGACAACCAGCGCGCCTTTGGGCGCTTTCTCGACACGTGCGCCTGCTGCTCGACCGAAGAACAGGTGCTGGACGCCGTGTTGGCGCTCGACGGCCGCAAGATCAAAGGTCTGGGTCCCGCGGCGGCGAACCTGCTCTATTTTCTGCACCCCACGATCGCGTCGCCATTCAATACGGCGATCGTGAAGGGTTACAATGCCGTCACCGGTTCGAAGGTGAAGCTCGGCAGCTGGCCCGACTACCTGGCAATGCGGGCCGGCGTGCTGCGGCTCAACGCCCAGCATCGCGATCTTCTTTCCAACGATCTGGGCGCGATTGCGGGCTTCCTGTTCGACGTCGGGACGGGGCGCTACCCGGCGCCGCCGCTCGAGGGGGCCGACGGCGTCGCAGCTTGGGAACGCGACTTAGCAAAGGTCCGCGAACGAGCGGCTGCCCAGGCACCGGGCCGCGAGATGGAGACCGACCGGACCCACACAGAGATGCAGGGCCTGCTGCGCGACATCGGCTTTGGCCTCGGATACGACGTCTGGATCGCCGCCAACGACCGCAACCGCGCCTACGGCGGCGGACGGCTGTCGGACGGTTGCGCCGGCGACCTCAGCCCCTTCGACGGTTCGGCCGGAATAGATGCCGTCAGGCTCATCGATGTGCTCTGGTTGGACAAGCGGGACGGAGCCATCCATGCCGCCTTCGAGGTCGAGCATACGACGTCGATCTATTCAGGCATCGTCAGGATGCTCGATCTCGCGCTTGGGCCTTGCGGCCCGCTCTTGAAGGGGATCTTCCTCGTCGCGCCGGACAGCCGCGAAGCCGATGTCCGGGCGCAAATGGCGAGGCCGGCGTTCGCGGCCGTTGTGGACCTGGACGTCCGGTATCTCGCCTACGGCGAGCTGGAACGACATCGGGAGTCGATCATCCGTTTCGGAGAAGGCCTGAAGGCGGTCAGGTCGATTTCCAAGAGTTTGCCATGAGGCCGTCGCGTCAACGCCACCTTGAACGGCGCACCATCGCCATACCGACCATTTTAACGAGAGGATTGTTCCATGCATGAGATCGCTCTTCCGACACGCCGAAACGTGCTGGCGCTGCTGGCCGCTGGCCTTGTCATGCCGATGTCGGCACGCGCTGAGGCGCCGGCCATGCTTGTCCACAAGGATCCCAACTGTGGCTGCTGCGGGGGATGGGTGGAACATCTCCAGGCCGAAGGATTCGTCGTGACGGTCGAGGAAGCCGTCGATCTGCGGCCGATCCGCGCGCGCCTCCGCGTCCCGCAGTCGCTGTCATCCTGCCACACGGCGGAGGTCTCCGGCTACGTCGTCGAGGGACACGTGCCTGCGGCGGCCATCCGACGGTTGCTCGAGGCGCGTCCCACTGCGCTGGGACTGGCCGTCCCCGGTATGCCGGCTGGGTCGCCGGGAATGGAGAGCGGAACGCCCAAACCGTACGACGTCGTCCTCTTCACCTCGGACGGTCAGCGGCCTTTCATGCGCTTCGTCGGCTCGAAAAGCGTCATTTGACGTCATCCGTTGAAAGAAGCGACAAATACGACGGCCCTGGTGTGCAGCGCGGTCGACTCCGGCATTGAAGCGTCGTTGCACCGGATGTGCCGTCGTCAGGTGGTTGAGACCCTGAGTCGAAGATTCCATTAAGCCCGTTGTGACAGATTGCGCGCCCGGAGATGATCATGTCCAATGCGCGCGGCCACCCCAATAGACGGCTATCCGTAGCGACGGGCTTCTTCGTCGCGATGGTCTGCCTCACGATCGTCGGAGTGAGCGCCTGGCGAGAATTGGGTTCGCGGGCAGCCGACCTGAAGAACGCCGAGGTCGAAACTAGCAACCTCGCGCGTTCGCTGACGCAATACGCGGACGACACGTTCGAATTGGCCGACAATTTCCTGATGTCGACGGTAAGCCGCCTGGAGATGGACGGCGGATCGCCTTCCGCGGTCGCACGGCTTCGAAAGGTGCTGGAATCGCGCAGACCCGGGCTTGGACGCATCCGGGGCCTTTTCGTATACGACAGCGCCGGCCGATGGCTTGCCACGTCGGAGGATATCGATATCGGAGGACTCAACAACAGCGACCGGGAGTACTTCGAATTCCACCGGAGATCCTCCGACCGCGGAACACATCTCGGGAACCCGGTGAAAAGCCGGTCGGGCGGCCAATGGGTCGTCACCGCGTCCCGGCGCTTCGACAACGCCGACGGATCCTTCGCTGGAGTCGTCCTTGCGACCGTGGACGTCGCCCATTTCTCACAGTTCTTCGGTAGTTTCGACATCGGACCGAACGGCTCGGTCTCCATGCTGAGCACGTCCGGCATCATGTTGGCCAGAATGCCGCAAGACGAGTCCTACATCGGCCGCGACATGTCGGCGACGGAACTCATCAAGGGCCTTCGTGCGCGTTCGCGAGAAGGTGTCTACTACTTCCGGTCGCCGTTGGACGGGCGTGAGCGACTGAGTTCATACATGGTGAGCTCCCGCTATCCGTTGGTTCTTTTGGCGACCAAGGCAAAGGACGACGTTCTCGCCGGCTGGCGGCAGGAAGCGACGAGCAGGATGATCTTCATGGTCTGTCTGACGTCGGTGATCGCGATTATCGGCCTGTTTCTTGTGCGCCAATTGGCTCAACGCCAACGCATGGTAGCCGCCCTTCGCGCCCGGGAAGCTGACTTCCGCCTGTTGGCGGAGGAATCCAGCGACATGGTGATGCGGGTCGCGTTAGACGAGCGGGTTGTGTACGTTTCTCCATCATGCTCGCGCGTACTTGGTTGGGATGCGACGTCGCTTCTAGGCACGCCCGCGTTGGGCGGGGTAAATGCGGAGGATCTGCCCCGGGTCGAGCAAGCTGTCGCCGACCTTAAGCGGGGCGTCATCGAAGAGACCAAGATCGTCTACCGCACCCGGCATCGCGAAAAAAAGGAAATCTGGCTGGAAACGGCGCTGCGAGCGACAAGGAGCCCTGAAACTGGCGAGATCGACGGTGTCGTCGCGATATCGCGCGACATGACGGAGCATAAGGACCTGGAACGGAAACTTGCCGCCCTCGCGACGACCGATAGCCTGACGGGGCTCGCCAATCGGCGGCAATTCGACGAAAGGCTTCAGGAGGAGTGGGCGCGCGCGACAAGGGACGGCACGCCTTTGTCGTTGCTCATGATCGATGTGGACCATTTCAAACGCTTCAACGATCACTACGGACATCAATCCGGCGATGGGGCACTGAGGGCGCTGGCGGCCATTCTTGTTTCAGAAGCCCTCCGGCCGGCCGATCTTCCGGCAAGATACGGCGGCGAGGAGTTCGTGATGCTGCTGCCCAACACGGATCTGCAAGGCTGCGAACGTGTCGGTGACCGCGTCCGCAGCGGCTTGCACGAACTTTCGCTACCCCATGTGCAGAACGCGCCGTCCGGAATAGTGACCGCGAGCGTCGGCGCCGCGACGGCTTGGCCGGGCCTGGCCGGAGCAGGCCAAGCGATGCTCGTTGCAGCCGCGGACGAGGCCATGTATTCGGCCAAGGAGGCGGGGCGGGACCGGCTGGTCAGCGCCCGGCAACCGAGGAAGTCGTCGAGAGTCGCAGAAGAAGCGGGCGCGCCCGTGAATTGAGGGCAATGCAATGGTAGAGGTCGAGAATGCGGAGCATGTGATCGCAAACGCGATCTATGGTGCCTTCAGAAATCATCCCGCGAAAGACGAAAGACAAGCCAGGCTGGACGTTCTCAGTCCGGACACCTGCGTGAAGCTTGCAAAGGCAGTTCTGCTCGACCTGAAGGCTAAAAGGTTGAAGATCTTACCCGACAACGACTGAGCCTAACAATCGACCAAATCCATTCGGATTAATTCGTATAGACGGATCGCCGCCGTCGGCTGGCGAACTTGTGAATTGTCGCCTCTTCACATGCGACCCCTTCCATGTGATCGTTCCCTCATGAATCTGCGCCGTATCATCGGACGTATGCTCGCGGTCTTCGTGATCGCAGGGCTGGCGTTTGCGCCCTTGGCCAGCCCAGCGGCGGCAAAACGCGTGGCTGCGGCGGGGATGACCGATATGTCGGCCACGTCGGCAGACATGCCGTGCTGCCCGGACGAACAGAAGTCCGACGGCTGCAAGGACTGCCCCTTGCTCGCGATGTGCATGCTCACGATCGCACAGGCCGAGCCTGCGACGGTGAACGGCATCGGAATCTTCTTCGGGATCCGGCGGCTGGCTTTCGCGTTTGTGGACGTCGCGGCCGATCAGCTTGTCGGCGATCCTCCGGACCATCCTCCCCGAACCTTGTCCTGATCGGCGTTTAGACGCCGTCTGCCACCGCTGCGGCCCGAAGCCGCGCGGATAGAAGCATGCCGCCTTGGCGGTAAATCGGGACAACGAGGATTTCACAATGAAGAACTACAACGCTACGCGCGCCCTACGGGCCGCGGCTATCGGCATTGCCGTGGTCGCTGCCGGCACGTCCGCCCGCGCCGACGTCAAGGACTACGAATTCCAGCTGGTAGACAAGACCGTCAAGAAAGGCGAGGCGGTCATCTCGGTGCGCCTCGTCCACAAGCCGGACGGCAAACCGGTGCCGGACGCCGTGATCTTCGCCAAGCGGCTGGACATGGCTCCGGATGGCATGGAGTCGATGAAGACCACCATCGATGCGATGCCGAGCACGGAGCCGGGGGTCTACAAGTTCAAGGCCGCCGTGACGATGGAGGGCGGCTGGCAGTTGTCGCTGGGGGCCAAGGTCCAGGGAGAGACCGGGACGGTCGAGAGCAAGCTCGTCCTCAAGGCGACGCCGTGACACGGACGGTCTTCGTCGCGCGACTTGCAGCAGTCGGAGCGGCCACGGCATTGCTGTGGTCGTCTCCTGCCGCGGCTGCCGACAGGAACGAACTCGGAGCGACGGTGGAGAGCGTCGTCGCGTTCGCGCGGCGTCTCAATCCGACCGTCGCCGCCGCGTCGCTCGATTTCGACGCGGCGACGCACCGCATCGGGACGGCGGGTGTCATGGCCGACCCGACACTGATCCTGGAGGCATGGGACGTCGGTCGTCAGGGCGTCGGACAGCGCCGCATCGGCTTCGACCAGGAGATCAAGCTCTGGGGCAAATACGGCCTGGAGCGTGAGATCGCGCGCTCGGACGCCGACGCGGCGAAATTCCAGGGACGCGCGACCGTCGTCGAACTGGTCGCGCAGGTCGTGGCCGCGCACGGCGACTACAATGCCGCCTATGAGGCGATCGGAATCGCGACCGACATCAAGCGCCGCTACGACGAGATCCTCGGCCTGCTGCGCTCGCGGTACGGCACCACGTCGGTCGATCAGCAGGATGTCATCAAGGCCGACATCGAGGCGGCCACCGCCGAGGGAGATCTCGTTCGGCGGCAGGGCGAACTGAAGTCGGCCGCCGCACGCCTCAACGCCCTGATCGGCCGCCCGTCGATGGCGCCCTTGGCGGCGCCGACCGGCTTCCGGACCTTGAAGGCGATCGGCCTCCCGCAGGCGCAGGCGCTCGGGCGGTCGGCTAACCCGATGCTGGCGCTCGCCGGCGCCCAGAGCAGTTCGGCGGCCCAGACGAAATCTTTGACCGATCTGAACTACTACCCGGACGTCAACGTCGGCGCGAAGTACGTGCAGCGTCCAGGCACGGAGGACACCGGCGAGTTCACGCTCGGGGTCAAGCTGCCGCTGCACTACGACGTCAAGGATGCCGAGCAGCGCGCGGCTGGCGCGCGTCTCGGCGCCGCACAGGCCCGCAGCGAGGCGCTGCGGCTCCGGATCGACGGGCAGATCGCAGATGTCTGGTTCGGCGTCGACGCGCTGCGCAAGGTCGTCCAGATCTACGCGTCCCGCCAACTGCCGCCGGCGCGTTCCTCGGTAGACAACTCCAGGAACGGCTTCCAGGCCGGCTCGTCCGATCTCTCATCGGTCTTCGAGTCCGAGCGGAGGTACCGCGCGGTCCAACTCGACCTGCTCAAGCTCAAGGTCGATCTGCAATCGAAATACGCCGAACTCGAGCGCCTGGCGGGAGGTTCGCTATGAGGCGTTCATCGAGCATATTTCTGGTCGCTGCAGCGGCATTGGTCGCCGGCGCTGCAGGGCTTGCCGTCGGGCGGTCGAACCATCCGCTGCCGGCGTGGCTGTCCGCCGTGCTCCCCGCGGCGGCCGACCCGGGCCCCGTGCGACCGGCGCCGACCGGACCGATCATCTACTACCGCGCTCCGGACGGTGCGCCGAAGTATTCGCCGGCGCCCGCGAAGACCACTTCGGGCAAGGAATATCTGGCCGTCAAAAGCAGCGAGGACGTGAGCTTCGAGGAGGCGCCGCAGGAGGCGCCGCCGGAGGCGATGGAGGCAAAAGGCGGTCAGCCGGGCCGCATTCGTTTCTACCGAAATCCGATGGGTCTGCCCGATACGTCGCCCACGCCGAAGAAGGATTCGATGGGGATGGACTACCTTCCGGTCTACGAAGGCGAGCAGGACGACGACGCGTCGATCAAGGTCAGCGCGGGAAAGCTGCAGAAAGCGGGCGTCCAGACCGAAACCGCCGAGCTCCGCACCCTCAACACGATGGTCAGGGCACCCGGAACGGTCCAGCAGGACGAGCGGCGCGTGTCGGTCGTGTCGCTCCGGTTCGAAGGCTTCATCGACACTGTCGGAGACGTTACCACCGGCTCGCACGTGCGGAAGGGCCAGCCACTGATGCGCGTCTACGGGCCCAATCTGTCCAGCGCCGCCGCCGAATATCTATCGGCGCTGAACGCCCGCTCCGATGTGGGCATCAACGGCCAGGCATTGAAGGGCGCGCGCCGGCGCCTGGAAAATCTTGGCGCGCCCGATGGCTTCATCGCGGACATCGAGCGCACTCGCGAGATTCCCGTCTATCTGAACTGGCCCGCGCCGCAGGACGGCGAGATCGTTGAGCGGACCGCCGTCAACGGGATGCGGGCCGCCCCGGGCGACATCCTGTTCCGGATCGTCGACCGAGGCGTGGTCTGGGTGATGGTCGACGTCGCGGAGCGCGATCTGGCGCTGCTGGAGGTCGGTCAGAAAGTCGTCGTTCGGCCCCGGGCGTATCCGGACCGCCCGTTCACGGGAAAGATCGCGGTGATCTATCCAAACCTCAGAGCCGAGACCCGTACCGCGCGGATCAGGGTCGAACTTCCCAATCCGGACGACGTTTTGCGGCCGGACATGTACGCGGACGTCGAGATCGCCACGGGGACCGAAGCTCCCGTCGTGACGGTTTCGAGCAGCGCCGTGATCGACAGCGGCGAGCGACAGCTGGTGCTTCTGGACAAAGGCGACGGCCGGTTCGAACCGCGCGCGGTCAAGCTCGGACGTCGCGGAGACGGCCGGGTCGAGATCAAGGAGGGGCTCGCCGGGAACGACAAGGTCGTCGTCTCCGCGAACTTCCTGATCGACGCCGAAAGCAACCTGAAGGCCGCGCTCAAGGGCCTCGATACCGGGGAGAAACCCCAATGATCGCGCGCCTCATCGACTGGTCGGCCCGCAACCTGATGCTGATCCTGATCGGAACGGTCTTCGTCGTCGCCGGCGGTCTCTATGCCGTGCAGCACTCCGCGCTGGACGCCATCCCCGACCTCTCCGACACCCAGGTGATCGTCTATACCGAGTACAAGGGCCAGGCGCCGCAGGTGATCGAGGACCAGGTGACCTATCCTTTGACGACGGCCATGCTGACGGTGCCGAAATCGAAGGTCGTTCGCGGCTTCTCGTTCTTCGGCGTCTCGTTCGTCTACATCATCTTCGAAGACGGCACCGACATCTATTGGGCGCGCTCGCGTGTCTTGGAATACCTAAATGCCGCGGCACGCAAGCTTCCCGCCGGCGTCACGCCGACATTGGGCCCCGACGCCACCGGGGTCGGCTGGGTCTATCAATACGCGCTGCAGTCCAAGGACAAGTCGCTGGCGGACCTGCGGTCCATCCAGGACTGGACCATCCGCTACGGCATCTCCAAGGCGGAGGGCGTGGCCGAGGTCGCCAGCGTCGGCGGCTTCGTCAAGCAGTACAACATCGTGGTCGATCCGAACCGGCTGAGGTCGCTCGACATCCCGCTGGCCAAGGTGCGGGACGCGGTGCGCGGCAGCAACATGGACGTCGGTGGGCGCACCGTGGAGCTCTCGGAATTCGAGTTCATCGTGCGGGGCAGAGGCTACGTCAAAAGCCTGTCCGATCTGTCGAACATCGTGCTCAAGGTCGACAAGGGCGCCCCTGTGCTGTTGAAGGACGTCGCGCGGATCGAGCTTGGTCCTGACGAGCGGCGGGGAATCACCGAACTCAACGGGGAAGGCGAGGTCGCCAGCGGTATTGCCTTGCAGAGGTTCGGGCAGAACGCGCTCGACGTCATCGACAACGTGAAGTCGCGGCTGGCCGAGATGGCGTCGGCGCTGCCCAAGGGCGTCGAGATCATACCAGTCTACGACCGCTCCGACCTGATCCATAGCGCCATCGAGACGTTGAAGCGCACGTTGACCGAGGAGAGCATCGTCGTCGCCCTGGTTTGCATCGTCTTCCTGCTGCATGTGCGCAGCGCGCTCGTCGCCATCGTCATGCTGCCGGTCGGGATCCTGATGGCGTTCGGCGCCATGAAGCTGCTCGGGATCGGCTCCAACATCATGAGCCTGGGCGGCATCGCGATCGCGATCGGCGCGATGATCGACGGCGCAATCGTCATGATCGAGAACGCCCATAAGCATCTCGAGAGGGCTCCGCCGGACAAGCCGCGTCTCGAGGTCCTGATCGAGGCCGCGAGCGAGGTCGGCCCGGCGTTGTTCTTCAGCCTGCTGATCATCACGGTGTCGTTCCTGCCGATCTTCACGATGGAGTCTCAGGAAGGGCGTCTGTTCAGCCCGCTGGCGTTCACCAAGACATTCTCCATGGCGGCGGCGGCGATCCTGTCGATCACCTTGGTGCCGGCGCTGATGGTGCTGTTCGTGCGCGGCCGGATCGTTCCGGAGCACAGGAATCCTATCAACCGCTTCCTGATCTGGGTCTACCGTCCCCTCATTCGCGGCGTACTGAAGGCCAAGACCTTGACGATCCTGCTGGCGATCGCCGCCTTGGCCGTCAGCCTTTGGCCGGCGCGCCAGCTAGGGACGGAGTTCATGCCGAGCCTGAATGAAGGCACGCTGATGTACATGCCGACGACGTTGCCGGGCCTGTCCGTGACCAAGGCGGCCGAGATCCTGCAGACGCAGAACAGGATCATCAAGACGTTTCCCGAAGTGGCGTCGGTGTACGGCAAAGCCGGCCGCGCCGAGACCGCGACCGATCCGGCGCCGACCGAGATGTTCGAGACGATCGTCAATCTCAAGCCCAAGGAGCAGTGGCGGGCAAGGATGACCGTCGACGGCCTGATCGCCGATCTCGACAAGGCGTTGCAGTTTCCAGGCGTCTCGAACGCCTGGACCATGCCGATCAAGGCCCGTACCGACATGCTCGCGACCGGCATCCGCACGCCGATCGGCATCAAGGTGCTGGGGACCGACCTGGTGGAAATGGAGAAGCTGGCCCGTCAGATCGAGACCGTGGTCAAGGCCGTCCCCGGCACGTCGAGCGCCTACGCGGAGCGCGTCATCGGCGGCTACTACCTGGACGTCGTACCCGACCGGGAAGCTCTCGCACGCTACGGCCTGATGGTCAGCGACGTGCAGGACACGGTGTCGTCGGCCCTGGGCGGTGAGACGATCACCACGACCGTCGAAGGTCGGGAGCGCTACGGCGTCAATCTGCGCTACCCGCGCGATCTGCGCAGCGACCCGCAGTCGATCGCCCGGGATGTGTTGGTCGGGCTACCGGGCGGGGGCACCGTCCCCCTGGGCGAGGTCGCCGCGATCAAGCTGACGCGGGGACCCACGTCGATCCGGACCGAAAACGGCCAACTCGCTGTCTATATCTTCGTCGACATCCGGGACCGCGATCTCGGCGGCTATGTCGCCGACGCCAAGGCTGCCGTGGCCGCCAGCGTGCAGTTTCCGCCAGGAAACTACGTCGTCTGGAGCGGCCAGTTCGAATATCTGGAACGTGCGACCGCGCGGCTGAAGATCGTCGTGCCCGTCACGCTGCTGATCATCTTCCTGCTGCTGTATTTGAACTTCCGACGCCTGACCGAGACGTTGATCGTGATGCTATCGCTGCCGTTTGCCCTCGTCGGCGGACTGTGGCTGATGTGGTTGCTCGGCTTCAATTTCTCCGTCGCCGTGGCCGTCGGCTTCATCGCGCTGGCCGGCGTGGCCGCGGAGACCGGCGTCATCATGCTGATCTATCTCGATCACGCAATGAAGGAGATCCAGGCTGCCCGTGCGGCGGAAGATAGGCCGTTCACGCGTTCCGACCTGAACGCGGCCATCATGCTGGGCGCGGTCGAACGGGTCCGTCCGAAGATGATGACCGTCGTGGCCATCATGGCCGGCCTGATCCCGATCCTGTGGAGCACCGGCACGGGGTCGGAAGTCATGCAGCGCATCGCGGTGCCGATGATCGGTGGCATGATCTCATCGACGATCCTGACGCTGATCGTCATTCCGGCCGTCTACGCGCTGATCAAAGGATTCAGGCTGCCCCGAGGCCCGGGAGCCGAGGTCCCGGAGGCGCTGCCCAACGGCGCGGCCAGCGAAGATAATCGGTCCGACCGGCCACAGGCGGCCGAATGATGCTTCGCCGGCCCACCGTCCGCTTTCTCCGGATTCAGTATTTTGGCGGCCGCCTGTAACCGGTTTACCAGCGGCCTAGCGTTGCTGGGGCGCATATTCGGAGACCAGGCTCGCCGACCGGTCACCGGCATAACTCTTCTTGTAGGATTCGCCAGCACGATCGGGTGTCCTCTGATCACCGTGGCGTCGCTACGATCGGTTGGCGTGGCTAATGCCTCGCATGGGCCGCCGCGCACATCGTGATCGGCCTGTCCCTCAACCTGGCACGAAAGGTTAGGTGCCGTATCCAGGAATCTCGATACTTTTGTTCGCGAAGATAATTACGGCTATTCGGATTTCCGTGTGGAATCCTGGTTCGGGCCGACGCGGCTAGGCCGCTTCGGACACCGCGGTTCCGGGACGACGCACGGGCCACTGCCCCACGTTGACGTCCCCAGGCGGCCTGCCCCGCCTGTGGGCCGACATGGCCCGATCCAGTATCTTCTTCGCCGCGTTGACGTCGCGATCAATCGTCGCGCCGCACGCGCAGCGGTGCATCCGCTCCGCCAACGTCTTCACGACCTTCGATCCGCAGGACGAACAGTCCTGCGACGTGTTGCGGGGATCCACCTTCACCACCATCCCACCGGCTCGTTCGGCCTTGTACGATAGCAATTGGATCAACCGTCCCGGTGCAGCATCCTGCATCGAAATGCGTTGTTGGCGTCATTATCGATCTTCATTCCACGCCGCGCGACCGGTTTCATCGCGGAGCGCTTAAGACGCCTTGAGTTCTTTGATCATTTCGGGATGACGATTGAGAAGCGTGATCAGTTGGACGGTCGGCCCGCTCGGCTCGATCAATCCGCGTTCGTACTTGTCGAACGCCTTCGGCCCGACGCGGAAGACCGCGCCGGCCCGGCGCTGCGAGAGTCCCAACTTGGTCCGGAATTTGCGGATCGTCTCGGGCGTCGGGATGCCATCGACCTGCTCCTTGAGAACCCGGAGGGCGAGATCAACGACGCTCATGTCGTCGCCGACGTGCACGCCGTCGCCGCCGTTCTTCGGATAGTAGCCGGGCAGCTTCACGACGACGCTCTTGCCTTTGTATGCCACCTTGAACGGACGCGTGCCTCGGCTCAGCGCCTCGCCGGTCTCCGGAGAGGGCATCGTCCTGGGAAGAGTTGCCGCTTTCGGCGCCATGATTACTTCTCCTTGAAGGATACGACGGTGAACGCCGTCACCACGTTCGACTGAAACTTGACGTACAGGACCAGTCCGTCGTCGGCAGGAACGTGGTAGACGTCCTGCCAGACTTTATGGTCCGCCTTCGTCGTCATCGATTTTAGAAACATCTTCCGCTCGATGCTTGCCACGATCAAAGAGACCGCTTGACGGTCGAAGCCGAGGGCGGCCGCGTCCTGCAACGCGCTCGTCGTCATCGCCAGCGTTCTCGCCGACCCCATGACCGCCTTGATCTCAGCCAGATCGTAGGTCGGCTTCCGCTTGTCCATGGACTAATACTTGCCACCATAAAGGTGGCACGTCAAGATCGTCGAGCATCGGCCGTTGGGTGGGGTGGCCGCCATTGCGGCGGTCCGGAACGCCGCATCGGCCCGAGCCGCACTGCTTGGGCGAGCAGGCCTCCCGAAAGCATGGTCGCGGCGGACACCAGCGACGTCGGGCCGCCTGTCCGCCCAGCCGAGCCTACCCGACCCGAACTGGATACGCGTAGGACGCCACCGAAATAGCGAAGACCGTCCGCCATTCAGGTTTAACCTTCGTCGCTCTCGCGGATGCGCATTGAGGCGGACTTTTCGGGCGCCCGTTGCTAGACCGTGCATCGGCGGGATCACCGCCTCAACCGGGCGGGGAAATCGTGGACAAGGATCTGTCGGCGTCCGAACAAGAACTTAGGGACCGCGAAAACGAACTCCGGGAAGTGCAGCGGATCGCGATGGTCGGCGGCGTTGTCGTCGACCTGCGCGACGGGTTCAAGAACCGCCGTTCTCCGGAGTATCTAGCCATTCACGGATTGCCGCCGGAGGCCGCCAACGAGACCCATGAAGATTGGGTCGCGAGGTTGCATCCGGACGATCGCGAGCGGGCGGAACGACAGTTCCTCGAGCTTTTGAAAAGCGGCGCAGACCGCTATTCGTCCGAGTACCGCATCGTTCGCCCGAGCGACGGCGAGGTCCGCTGGATCGTGGCCGCCGCCCGGATCGAGCGGGACGCCGACGGCCAGCCGCTGCGGATGATTGGCGCGCACATCGACATCACGGAGCGCGCCCTTGCCAGAGAGGCGCTGCGGGAGAGCGAGGAGCGTTTCCGCCTGATCGCGGACAGCGCTCCGGTTCCCATGTGGGTCACCCGCCTCGACCGCACCCGATCGTTCGCCAACAAGGCCTACCTGGAATTTCTAGGTCTGGGCTACGAAGAAGCCCTGGCCTTCGACTGGCGGACCATCCTTCACCCCGACGACGCGGCCCGCGTGGTCCGGGAGAGCGTAGCAGGCGAAGCGTCGTTGAAGCCGTTCGTCCTCGAAAGCCGTTACCGACGATCGGACGGGCTCTGGCGTTGGGTCCGGTCTGAGTCTCAGCCCCGCTGGGATCCGGCGGGCAGGCTCATCGGCTTCATCGGGGTCGCCCACGACATCACGATCGCTAAGGAGGCGGAGCTCGAGCTGCGCGTGCTCAACGAGACTCTCGAACGCCGGATCGAGGAGCGGACCGCGCAACTGCATGCGAACGAGGCCCACCTGCGTGCGATCCTGGAGACCACGAACCAGTATCAGGCCCTGATCGGTCTCGATGGCAGGCTGGTCTTCGCCAACGCGGTCGCTCTGTCCGGCGTGGATGCGGAGGCGAAGGATGTGCTGGGTCTGCCCTTCTGGGAGACGGCGTGGTTCGCCGCGACGCCGGGAATGCCTGAAAGGATCAGGGTCCACACTCGCTTTTAAATGACCCGTTCCGAATTATTGGAACGCGTCGGCCACCAACAACGTCGCTGTGGTCAGCAACCCCATGACCGGCGCCCAGCGTGGGCAGCGGAAGCTGCCGGCCGGCGCCGGATCGCCGCGCCAGTGCATCTTAATCAGCGCGGCATTGACCACCGCGAAGATCAGCAGCGTCAGGCGCGAGGTCAGATCGGCGAGGCCGACCAGCGGCACCGCCAGCGCCAGCAGCAGAATGACGGCGACGCCGACCAGTGTGGCCGCGACCGGCGTGTGGGTCACGGGATGGATGCAGGCGAGGACGCGCGGCAAGCTGCCCTGTTCGGCAAGGCCGAACAGCACGCGGCCGATCATGATGACGTGGACGATAATGCCGTTAAGCGTCGCCACCACGGCGATCGCGCTCATGGTGATCAGTGGCAGGCCGGTGAGGCGCGCGAACACCAGCGCCAGCGGTGCCGGCGATTGCGCCAGCGTTGCGGGCGGCACCGCGATCACGGCGATCCACACTACCAGCGCATAGATCAGCGCAGTGAGGCCGAGGGTGATGAACAGAGCGCGCGGCAGCGTGCGGTTGGGCTGCTGCATCTCCTCGGACACGTTGACGAGATGCTCGAAGCCGATGAAGGCGAAAACCGCGATCAGCGAGGTACCGGCAACACCGCTCCAGGCACCGACTTCGCGCAAGGTCGGCAACATTTCCGGCAGCCGCAGGATCACCTCATCGCCGAGCGTCAGCCCGGCGCCGATGATCAGCACCAGCCCGCCGATCTCGACCACCGTCATCACACCGGCGAGCGATACCGATTGCACGGTGGCGAGGCAGCCGACCGCCCCCATATTGAGCACCACGACAGCGATGATCCAGCCCGGCGGCAGCGGCACGAACACGCCGATATAGCCTGCGCTGCCGGCGCTGATGGTGGCGGCCGACACCACTGCGGCCGCGACTACCAGGAGACCGACGGCGAGACTGAACCAATCGCGTCTGAAGGCCGCCTGCACATAGGCCGCCTCGCTGGCACTGACCGGCATGCGGGTGCCGAGTTCGGCGAAGGACGCGGCGGTGAAGGACATCACCAGCGCGGCACCGATGAAGGCCAGCGGCGCATGCATGCCGCTGCGGCCAGCGGCGACACCGACCAGCACATAGATGCCCGCACCAATGGTGACGCCGAGACCGTAAAGCACCGCATGGGTCAGTGTCAGTGCCTTCAACAGCCGTGGCGAGCCCGGCGCGGTGACCGTCGCGTCGGCGGGGTGAACGCTCACAACCCGTCTGCCGCGCGCGACGTGTCCGTTGTGGCGGCGGGCGCCGGCAGCATGCGCCGCAGGGTTCTATCATGCAAAACACAGTGATGCAGCAGCGCGGCCGCCGCATACAGCGCGGCCGCGGCTATCAGCGCATGCGCCATCAGTTCGTGAACCTCTTTCAGCGTGTGCGCCAGCGGTCGGTCTGCCGCCCAGGGCGAGGCGATCTGAGCCAGGTCGAGCAGCGGCAGACTGCCGCCGCGCGCGAACTGCACGGCGATGCCGACCAGCGGCACCGTGATCAGGAGGCCATACAACGCGACCTGCGTCAGCGCGGCCGCCCGCAGACGGCGCGAGGTGGCCGTAGTGACGATTGACGACGTCGGCGGCGCGTCGACGCGCCAGCCGAGCCGCTCCACGGTCAGAAGCAGCACCAGCATTCCGGCGGTGATGTGCAGCGACAGGCCCAAAGCTTGCGACGACTTGCCGGGCAGATCATCGCCGAACACACCGAGCAGCCAGGCGAAGGAGACCAGCAGCACCGTGATCCAGAGCGGCGACTGCACGATGAAACCGTAACGCAGCGACGAATTGAGCAAAACCATGGGGCGTCTCCGGTCGTGACGGTAAGCGTTGCAGATCTACCAGCGCCATCCCCTGCGGGCCGGGCCGAGCGCTTCCAGCTGCGCCTTCTGGCGCTCATTGAGCGCCGCATAGAACTGATCGTAGCTCGGCTGCATTAGCGCCACGGCTTCCGCGAGGCCTTCGAGCCGGCGCTCCATGCGATCGAGTTGGGTGGCGGTGGTCAACTGGCCGGAGTCGGCACAGCCGGCGGCGATGGCCTGTTTGGCTTGCAGCGAGACATCGGCCAATTGCCGCAGCAATAGAGCCTGGCCGTCATTGGGCTGCAGGAGCCGGCTGATCCAGGCGATCCGCCATTCGACCAGGCCGATGGCGAGCGGCGAGCACAGCCGTCGCACTCCGCCGGGCCCCATTGCGCCGGGCCCGTTTAGTGCGCCGGGAATCAGCACGCTTTGGGCTGGAGCCGCCGAGCTGAACGCCATCGACAGGACGAGGATTGCAATCAGGCGTATAAAAAACGGGCATGGGTGACCTCCGTCGGACCCCCGCCTAGCACCGCTCCCCACATACCAAGTTGACGCACATCAATTGGGATGGGGCGCAACGTGACCACGCTGCGCCGCCGTCATCGCGCGGCGACCACCGAGGAGATTCCATGCGCAGTGTTCACGTCGAACGTCACCTGACGGCCCGGATCGGCTGGCTGCGCGCCGCCGTGCTCGGCGCCAATGACGGCATCATCTCCACCGCAAGCCTGATCGTCGGCGTGGCCTCAGCGCACGCCACCACCAGCAACGTGCTGCTCACCGGCATCGCCGGGCTGGTGGCCGGCGCGATGTCGATGGCCGCAGGCGAATATGTGTCGGTGAGTTCGCAGTCGGACACCGAACACGCCGATCTCGCCCGCGAGCGAAAGGAGCTGGCCAGCGACCCGGTGTTCGAGCGAGAGGAACTGGCGCAACTCTATCTCGCGCGCGGCGTCGAGACCGGTCTGGCCCGCGAGGTCGCCGCGCAATTGATGGCGAAGGATGCGCTCGGCGCCCATGCGCGCGATGAACTCGGCATTTCGGAAATCACCACGGCGCGTCCGGTGCAAGCTGCGATGGCCTCGGCGGCAACGTTCACCGTCGGCGCAGCGGCGCCGCTGTTGCTGGTGCTGGTGGCGCCCGCGACTCATCTGGTCGCGATCGTGTCCGCCGGAGCCTTGCTGTTCTTGTGCGTGCTTGGCGCCATCGGTGCCAAAGCGGGCGGCGCCGGTCTGCTGCGCCCGACCTTGCGGGTGGCATTCTGGGGCAGCTTCGCCATGGCTATTACGGCCGCCATCGGCGCGGCATTCGGCACCGTGGTGTGAGCCACAAACTGCGGCGCATAGAGTGGTGGGGCGCGAGCGATTGAAGCGCGGGCGACCTCCAGAGTTCCTCATAGCTTTCTTCTCGGAAGAGGGAAGGCAGAGAATTCTCTAGCAAATTGAGGGTCTTCGAACGCTTCGTCTCGGCCTAACTGCCTTTTCCCTAGGCCTTGCAGTCGTAGACGTTTCGGCCTAAACATTTTTAGAATTATTCTAAGAACGATTCTAAAGAGGTTTCTATGTTGCTCAGCCTACCCTCCCGGCGCCGCTTTTCCGATTTGTCTGAACCCGAGGTGCTGGCCCTTGCAATCTCGTCCGAGGAAGACGACGCCCGGATCTACGCGACCTATGCCGAGCAATTGCGCGACGCCTATCCCGCTACGGCAACGATGTTCGACGAGATGTCGAGCGAAGAGGACGGTCACCGGCAGTTGCTGATCGACAGTTTTCGTCGCCGCTTTGGCAAGGTGATTCCCTTGATCCGACGCGAGCACGTGGCCGGGTACTATTCGCGGCGCCCGATCTGGCTGGTGCAAAATCTCGGTCTCGCACGCATCCGGTCGGAAGCGGCGCGCATGGAGGACGATGCGGCGGAGTTCTATGTTCGGGCGGCTCAGGCAAGCAGCGATCCGAGTACCCGCAAACTGCTCGGCGACCTGGCCGCTGCGGAGCGCAAGCACGAACACCGGGCCGCAAGCCTCAAAGACGAAGCGCTAAGTGATGGCGCGGGTGATGAAGAGGACGACAAGGCCAAGCGACAATTCATCCTGACCTGGGTGCAGCCTGGACTTGCCGGGCTGATGGATGGATCGGTATCGACACTGGCGCCCATCTTCGCCACGGCTTTCGCGACACAATCAACCTCCACGACGTTCACAGTCGCGCTTGCTGCCTCTGTCGGGGCTGGCATCTCCATGGGATTCACCGAAGCCGCCCACGACGATGGCGTGATCTCGGGGCGAGGGTCGCCACTCAAGCGTGGCCTTGCATCCGGAATGATGACCGCGATCGGTGGTCTCGGTCATGCGTTGCCGTATCTCATTCCGGAATTCTGGACGGCGACGGCGCTCGCCGGCGTTGTGGTGTTCGTCGAGCTTTGGGCGATCGCCTGGATCCAGAACCGTTACATGGAAACGCCGTTCGTGCGCGCTGCGCTCCAGATCGTGGTCGGGGGAGCCTTGGTGCTGGCCGCCGGCATCCTCATCGGTGGCAGTTAGTTTTTAGCCCCTTTCGACGACAGACCCCGTTTTTGACCAGCGAAGGACATCACGATGCTCAAGCTTCAAAATGACAAGACCAACACCGCGACCCATGAGATGACAGGCAAGTGCCCGTTCGGTGGCGATCGCATCGGCGGCTCCCTTGGGTCACCCCCGACGCTGTCGGACTGGTATCCAAACCGCCTGAAAGTTGAAATTCTCCATCAGAACGGGCCACAGGCCAATCCGCTCCGTGATCTCGACTATTCAGAAGCCTTCAACGCGATCGATTACGATGCGCTGAAGCGCGATATAAAACAGTTCCTCACGACGTCAGTTAAGTGGTGGCCGTCGGACTATGGAAATTACGGCCCGCAAATGATCCGCATGGCTTGGCATGCGGCCGGCACATACCGCATTGCGGACGGGAGGGGCGGGGCCGGCGAGGCACTGCAGCGTTTTGCGCCGGTGAGCAGCTGGTGGGACAACGGCAACACGGACAAATCGCGGCGCCTCATCTGGCCAATCAAGAAGAAGTACGGCAGCGCGCTATCTTGGGGAGACCTGATGGTGCTCACCGGAACCTGCGCGCTAGAGATAATGGGTTTCCCAACTTATGGCTTTGCAGGTGGTCGACGCGACGCATGGGAAGCCGACAATGCCACCTACTGGGGTCCGGAGGTCTGGGATCCGAAGGAATTCAAGTCTTCGGACAGCATGGTGACGCGGGACAAGCGTTGGCGCGGCAAGAATGGCGATGCCGATTACGACCTCGAAAATCCGCTCGCCGCCACTCATCAAGCGCTCATCTACGTGAATCCGGAAGGACCCTACGCCAACGGCGATCCGATGGGCTCGGCGCGCGACATCCGAATAGCCTTCACCCGCATGGCGATGAACGACGAAGAAACAGTCGCCCTTATCGCTGGTGGACACGCCTTCGGTAAAAGCCATGGCATGGTCGCTGCCGACAAGGTCGGGCCGCCGCCCGAAATGGCGCCGATCGAGGCCATGGGCCTTGGCTGGCAGAATCCGGATGGCACTGGCTTCGCCGAATACACGATGACCAACGGCATCGAAGGTAGCTGGACGCCGGATCCGACGCAGTGGGACAACAGCTACCTGGAAAATCTCTTCAAATTCAAATGGGTGCAGACCAAGAGCCCAGCGGGCGCACTGCAATGGACGCCCAGCGACCCGAATGCTCCCAAGACTCCTGACGCCCACATCCCCGGCAAGATGAATCCGCTGATGATGATGACCAGCGACATCGCGCTGATCACTGATCTTGACTACCGCCGAATCTGCGAGAAATTCCTCAGCGATTTTGATGCCTTCACCCAGGCGTTTTCGAAAGCTTGGTACAAGCTCACGCATCGCGACATGGGGCCGCGGGAACGCTATCTGGGTCCAGAAAAGCGCATCGAGAACGAACTGCTATGGCAAGACCCGATCCCGCCGCGCCAGCACGACGTGATCGGTGAGGCGGACATCAATATCCTGAAAGGGCTGATCATCGCGACAGGGCTGTCTGGATCGGATCTGGTGTTCACCGCGTTCTCGGCCGCTGCCACCTACCGCAACAGCGACAAGCGCGGCGGCGCCAACGGCGCGCGGTTGGCGCTGGCTCCGCAGAAGGACTGGGCAGTCAATCGGCGCACTGTGCCGGTGGTCGCAGCGCTACGCGGCGTCGTCGACGATTATAACGGCAGGCAGCGTGGTGATGTTCGGGTATCGCTTGCCGATCTGATCGTCCTAGGTGGCTGCGTTGCGCTGGAGCGTGCGGCCTCGGATGCCGGAGTACCCGTAGTCGTGCCTTTCACGCCAGGGCGCCGAGACACCACGCAGGAACTGACGGACATCGAGATGTCCGAATGGCTGAAGCCCGTGGTCGACGGATTTCGAAATTACGCTGATGAACGGTTTTCAGAAATAGCGCCGGATCTCGCCCCGGAGGACATGTTCCTCGACAAGGCGCATCTGCTTTCTCTGACAGCGCCAGAATGGGTCGCAATGGTCGGTGGCTTGCGGGCGATGGGGGCCAATTATGACGGTTCGGCCAACGGCATTTTCACGGACCGGGTAGGTGTTCTGAAGAACGACTTCTTCACCGTGCTCACCAGCATGGACTACGAATGGAAAAAACGCGACGAGCGGGACTTGGAGTTTTCGCTCGACGACCGCGCCACGGGAGAATTGCGGTTCTTCGCAACGCGCAACGATCTCATTATTGGCTCGAACAGTCAGCTCCGGGCGATTGCCGAAGTCTACGCAAGCGACGACGGGCATGCTCATTTCGTCAAGGATTTCGTCCAAGCGTGGGACAAGGTGATGATGCTCGATCGTTTCGACGTGCGAAACGCTTGATAGTTCTGACAGGCAGTCGGTAGGTCGGCGCGAGGCTACGGCAACCAGTTGCTGTATTCAGCCCGACCTTTCGTCCGCTGCTTGCCATTTTGCATGACGATCGAGCGACGTCGTGTGCGGTCATCTAACGCGTGAAAGAGCATCATGGACAGACGCTTGCACTATGGGAATACCGCAAAGATCCTACATTGGTCGGTGGCGGTACTTCTGCTCGTTCAATTCCCGATCGGCTGGTTCATGCCCGACATTCACGCCGGGCCGCCCGGCGCCGCCATGTCGCTTCACGTCTCGTTCGGCATTCTTATTCTGGCGGTCGTCGCGGTTCGCTTGATTTGGCGAATTACGCATCCCGTAGCCCCGGAAAGTTCGCTTCCGGGATGGCAGCGCGTCAGTTCGGAGGCCGTCCATTGGCTGCTTTATGCACTTGTGCTCGGGACCACACTGACCGGCTGGCTATTCGCCTCTTTCCGCGGGTGGTCGCTGTCGCTCTTTTCGATCGTACCGCTTCCGATGCTGGCTTCGAAGAGCGCTTCGGACTTAAAGCTAATGGAGGGGTGGCATCAAGTAGCCGAGTGGGCTTTGCTTGTCGTGATTGTATTGCACATATCGGCGGCCTTGCTGCACATTTTCGTCTATCGCGATGGCGTAATGCGGCGCATGTTGATTGATGAGCACCAGCGCCCTTAGCGCGATAGATCCTGCTTTTGACATGTATCAATCGCCGTTTCCCCCTAGGGTGGAAGCTGGATTACACGACTTCCTGTTTCTCCGGACAAAGTGATTGCAGTGACTCGAATTGGCACGATGACGCTGGCACTTCTTTGCTTGTTGAGAATGCTCGAACCCGCATTCTCGTTCGGTGGAGTGGCGCAGGACAATTGGAAGCCTGACCATCTTGAGCGATTGTCGCCGGGACTTCGCACTATCGTACGAAAATGGGAGAGCGTTTGCGGAGGATCGATAGCCGCCGCTCAGCAGTTTGCGCTCTATCTTTCGATTCCCGGCGGTGAACTCGTCGCCCTTCATTTCGATGATTTTCGTTGCGGCACCCGCTCTGTCCTTTGCAAATCCAATGGGTGCCTGCACGAAGTATATTACTCGATGAAGGGGCGATATCGCCGTGTGCTTTCCGTGCACGCCCGCGACGTTCGACTGTTTCATGATAATGACGCCGCCTGCATCGAGATCTCTGGGGTCAATGGCGAGACGAAGGTCTTAAGGTGGAGCGGCCGTCAGTTTGTCGAGCGGCAATGATGGCTCGGGCTGCGGGGAAGGCGGCGTTTCAGCCGCGAACAAGCGTCCATTCCGGAATGGCTTGGACTGTTGCGTTTCACATGCCAAGAGCCGGCAGAATAGATCGACTGCGGGAATGCCCGGAGCCGATCCTAAGCGACTGGGAGCAATGATGCTTAACTTCCATCAAGCAAGCTTGAGCCATCAATTCTGGCGCCGAACAACGTGCACGCTGCTAACGGTCACGATCGTTTGCCTCTCATCTGCCTCGATAGCCGAGGAAGATATAAAGATCAGCGCAGCGCAGGTGCAGACCCTTGGCATTCGATCGGTCCACCCAGTATCGAGCCGAAACGATCTGACGTTACCCTATCCCGCCCAGATCGTGATACCTACTCCGCAATTGTGGGTCGTGAGTTCGCCCGTGGCCGGCATGGTGACCAGCCTGTCGGTAGCGCGCGGCGACCGGGTCGATGTCGACCGACCGCTCGTCACCCTCGAGAGCCCCAGTTTCGTGTCGCTGCAACGCGAATATCTGCAAGCGTTCTCGCAGGATGTGCTGGCAGCGCAACAACTCAAGCGAAATGCCGAATTGTTCGACGGCAAGGCGGTCCCCCAACGCGTGCTGGAGACCAGCCAGGCGGAAGCTCGGCAGGCCAGCATCGCAGTCGCGGAGAAACGGCAGATGTTGCGGCTCAGCGGACTTGCGGATGCCGCCATCGCGCGGCTGACCACCGAGACGGCTATAACCGCGACCATGTCGGTTGCCGCGCGCCAGCAGGCCACGGTTGTCGAGATTCTGGTCTCGCCTGGCCAGCGCGTTGAGCAGGCGGCGCCGCTCGTCAAGCTCGCGCGCCTTTCCGTGCTATGGGCCGAGATCGCCATTCCGGCCTCCAACATCAGTGCGATCCGGCCAGGCGCGCGGGTTGAGATCGACGGCTATGCCGTGCCGGGTAAGGTCATCCTGGTGTCCGAAACGACGGACGCCGCGACCCAGACCGTCCTGGTGCGCGCCGAGGTGCCGAATTCCGGCGAATTGCGGCCGGGGCAGACCGCCGCAGCGCGGATCGGCTTCATCTCAGTCGGTGAAAGCGCTTGGGAAATCCCCTACAGCGCGCTGGTCCGGCGCGGCGACAGGGCGTCGGTCTTCGTAGCGATCGACGGCGGCTTCCGAGTGCTGCCGGTGACGCTGATTGCCGAGGACCAGGATCACGTCGTGATTTCGGGCGCGATCTCCGACAAGGACGAGGTCGCCGTCAGCAGTACTTCGGCATTGCGCGGCATCCTGCTTCGGCTCGGGGCTGGCGAGTAATGCTTCAGCGTCTGGTTGCTTTCGCCCTATCGCAGCGCCTGTTCGTCGCATTGAGCGTGCTGATGCTGGTCGGCGCCGGCGTCGTGCTGCTCCCGACGCTACCGATCGATGCCTTCCCGGACGTCTCGCCGGTCCAGGTCAAGGTCATCATGAAAGCGCCCGGCCTGACGCCGGAGGAGGTCGAGCAACGGATCACGGTCCCGATCGAGCTCGAACTGCTGGGATTGCCAAACAAGAAGATCCTCCGCGCCACGACCAAGTATGCCCTGGCCGACATCACCGTCGATTTCGAGGACGGCACCGACATCTACTGGGCGCGCAACCAGGTCTCCGAGCGCCTGGCCAACATCACGCGTGACCTGCCCGAAGGCGTGACCGGCGGCCTCGCTCCGATCACCAGCCCGCTGGGCGAAATGTTCATGTTCACCATCGAAAGCCCCGAGCTATCGTTGGCGGAACGCCGGACACTGCTCGACTGGACCATCCGGCCGGCACTGCGCACGGTGCCCGGCGTTGCCGACGTCAATTCGCTGGGCGGCCATGTCCGAGCGTTCGAGATCGTGCCGCTCAACGAGGCCCTCGCAGCACGGGGCATCTCGTCGGAAGTGTTCCGGCGCGCGATCGAGACCAACAGCCGCAATGATGGCGCCGGTCGCGTCAACCAGGGCGAGGACAGCGCGCTCGTCCGCATCGAGGGCAGCATTCGCTCGATCGACGACATCAAGGCCATCGTCGTCGATACAAGGGACGGCGTTCCGATCCGGGTCAACGATGTCGCCCGCGTCCAGATCGGCGCGCTGACGCGCTATGGCGCGGTCACCATCGACGGCCGCGGCGAGACGGTCGAGGGGCTGGTGCTCGGCCTGCGCGGCGCGAATGCCGGCCAGTTGGTTCGCGACGTCCGCCAACGCTTGGAGGAGTTGCAGCCGTCCTTGCCAAAGAGCGTGACAATCAACGTGTTCTACGACCGGAGCCGGCTGGTCGGCCGTGCCGTCGGCACCGTGGTGCGTGCGCTGGGCGAAGCCACGCTCCTGGTGATCGTGCTGTTGCTGCTGTTTCTTGGCAACTGGCGCGCCTCGCTGATCATTGCCTTCAGCCTGCCCCTCGCCATCATGATCGCGCTGATCGTGATGCGTCTGGTCGGCATGTCGGCCAATCTGATGAGCCTGGGCGGACTTGCGATCGCCATCGGCATGCTGATCGACGCCCTGGTAGTGGTCGTCGAAAACATCGTCGGCAACCTTGGCATGGACCGCGACGGCAAGGCGACGCCGCTGATCCATATCGTCTACCGATCGGTGTGCGAGGTGCTGGAACCGGTTGCCACCGGCGTGATGATTATCATCATCGTATTCTTGCCGCTGCTGGCGCTGCAGGGGCTCGAAGGCAAGCTGTTCATCCCGGTTGCGCTGGCCATCATATTTGCGCTTGCCGCTTCGCTAGTGCTGGCGCTGACGGCACTTCCCGTAGCGGCGTCATTCTTTCTCAAAGCTACGCCACACCGCGACCCCTGGCTGATCCGCCAGGCGTCGCGCGCCTATGCACCGGCGCTTGTCTGGTCGCTCGCCCATGAACGCAAAGTCATGGTAGCGGCCGTGGTCGCCCTGGTGGCGTCGGGCGTGGCCTACACCCAGCTCGGCAAGACGTTCATGCCGACGATGGACGAAGGCGACATCATCATCAGCGTGGAGGCCATCCCGTCGATCAATCTCGATCAGTCGGTGGCGATCAACGGCAAGCTCCAGGCCGCCATCCTTGCGCGGGTCCCGGACATTGCGGGGATCATCGCGCGCACCGGATCGGACGAGCTCGGCCTTGATCCGATGGGTCCGAACCAGACCGATACCTTTCTCGTCCTCAAGCCGGCCGAAGAGCGCCAGACGGCCGACAAGGCCGCCCTGCTGCAGCAGCTCCGGCACGTGCTCGCTGACTTTCCGGGACTGTCGCTCAGCTTCACCCAACCGATCGACATGCGGGTGCAGGAGATGATCAGCGGCGTACGCGGCGATGTCGCGGTGAAGATCTTCGGGCCGGACATCGCCAGGCTCAACGAGATCGCCAGCGCCTTGTCGGCGATGCTGTCTTCCATCGACGGCGCGGAGGACGTCTATACGACGCTCAACGAGGGCGCGCAGTACTACACGGTCGCAGTCAATCGCCTGGAGGCGGGCCGCCTCGGTCTGGCGGCGGACGGAATTGCCGCCTCGCTGCGCACCCAGATCGAAGGCCGCACAATCGGTACCGCGCTGGAAAACGGACGGCGCACGCCCATCCTGGTACGCGGCAGCGAGACGACCCGCGAGGCGCCATCGATGCTGGCCAGCTTGCCGCTGACGCTTCCGTCCGGACAGCATGTGGCGCTGTCCCAGGTCGCCCGCATCAGCCGGGTGGACGGCCCCGTCAAGATCGACCGAGAGGACGGCGCCCGGATGAGCGTCGTGCGCTCCAACGTCCGTGGCCGCGACATGGTAGGCTTTGTGATGGCCGCGCAGCAGAAGGTGGCTGCCGAGCTGAGGCTGCCGCCGGGCTATCGGCTCACGTGGGGCGGGCAATTCGAGAACCAGCAGCGCGCCGCCGCGCGTCTGTCAGTCGTGGTCCCTGTCGCCATCGGACTGATCTTCGTGCTGCTGTTCACCACATTCGGCTCCATCCGGCAGGCGCTCATGGTTCTGGTGAACATCCCCTTTGCGCTGATCGGCGGGGTCTTTGCGCTTGTGTTGACCGGCGAATATCTCTCGGTTCCGGCGTCGGTCGGATTCATCGCGCTGCTCGGCATCGCCGTACTGAACGGCGTCGTGCTGGTGTCCTATTTCAACCAGTTGCGCGCGCGCGGCGTGGCCGAGTCCCGCATCGTGATAGAAGGCGCTCAGCGCCGGCTTCGGCCGGTGCTGATGACCGCCAGCATCACGGCGCTGGGCCTGGTGCCCCTGCTGTTCGCAACCGGCCCCGGATCCGAAATCCAGAAGCCGCTGGCCATCGTAGTGATCGGCGGGTTGCTGTCATCTACGGTGCTGACCCTGATCCTTCTACCCATTCTCTATCGCCGGTTCGGCGGCGTAGCGAGGAAGGCCGTATGACTGTCGAATCCGTCTGCCTGACGCTGATCGCCGCCCGCCGGCTGCGCGACGAACTGTTCGACTTCCTCAGCGACCAGCATGATCTGGTGTCGGGATTTACCGCATCGGACTGTGCCGGCTTCGGCCCGACCATCCGCCTGCCCTCGGCGCCCGAGCAGGTGAAAGGCCACGCCGACCAGGTCCTGGTGCGGATCATCCTGCAAAAGGTCCAGGCCGCCGAATTGCTCTCCCGCATCAAGACCGCCTACGCAGGGACGCGGCTCGTCTACTGGATCACGCCGGTCACCGAGTTCGGTACGCTGGATGACCGCAGCATCGAAACGGACCACTGAACTGCAGTCTTGTTTGCTCGGTTCGGCGCGGATGCGCCGTCATTGGTCCGGTCGCGGCCCATCAATTGGAAAGGAAGCCACTAAACGCACCGGCCCAGGCTGCAACGGCAACCAGGATCAATCCTGGCATCACGCGCACGGCGAAGACAGCGCCACTTGTGGCCGCCAGAACGAGTTTGGTGATGGTGTTGGTCGAAAAGGCAGCCAGAATAGGCAGCAGCGCGTCGGGCGCGGCAAGTTTACCCGACGCGACCAGTGAGGCGACCGAGATCGCCGCCGAATGCGTGTCGGCGAAACCTGCCATGGCCGCGGCGAAGATGATTCCTTTTTCGCCGAAACGGTCCTGCAACGCTGCGGAGGCGAGCAGAATTGCGGCAAGGGTCACCGCAAAAATAGATGCCGTCCGGAGACTGAAAGCGTGGCCTTTCTGCGCGTTGGCTTCGGTGTCGCCGCGCAGCGCCAGCACGGTGAAGGCCGCACCGTAGACGCCGGCCGCTACCCCGGCGCAGGCCAGCGGTACGGCCAAAGTCTCGAGGGTCGCCACGCTGGTGCTCGCAAGAACGACGGCCATTTGTACGACCGTCGCGACCGTGGACAACACGGCACCGGCAACCGCCGCTGGTAGGACGTTCTCCGCCTTCGCCGCGCGTACGCCCATCGCTGCAATCGTTGCAGCGCTTGAGATGAACCCTGAAGCGAGGCCGGCTGCGGGAAGTCCGAAACGGCTGCCGAGGACTCGCACCGCGATGTAGCCGGCGGCGCTGATAGCCATGATGAGAATGACGATCAGCCAGATGGAATGCGGATTCAGGGCGCCATACGGGCCCATCGGGCGGTCCGGCACCAGCGGCAGAACGATCAACGTGGCCCCTGCGAGGACCAACGCATCTCGCATCTCCTGCTCGGTGAGGATGCGACTGACAAATCGATGAAGCTGCGATTTCACCGCCAGCAGGATTGCCAGCGCCACGGCGAGGCCGCCCGCCAACGGGGTATTGTCCATCGAAAGTCCGCCCAGCATGACCGTCACTGTGAGAGCCAGTTCTGTCGTGAGACCGGGGTCTCTATCACTGCCGCGCCAGTAAGCAATGGCGGCAAGGCCCAGTACGCCGGCCGTCGTGACAGCCAACAGCGTCGTACCGCCGACGATAATACTGATCGCGCCGGCAAGCGAAGCGACAGCAAACGTTCTGATACCTGCTGGCGCGCGGCTTGCCCCGGATCCCTTGCGACGCTCGCGCTCGACGCCGATCAGCAGGCCGATGCCGAGGGCGGCGCCCAGCTTGAAAACGATCGGATCGATGATGGCTATGCCTCCTGCCCAAGGGCGCTGTGCCCATAGCATCCTGATGCCGGCATGGCACCAAGCTCGCTAGTCGCAACGACTTCGTCGCGCGACGGCGGCGCCAGTCAACCGAAGTTATCATTCGGCTCATATGCCGGCCCGCTATTGATCTGCGTCAATGGCGGGAGGCTAATGCGCGCTAGTGTACTTACAGAGGTGGCTCATGCGTCTACGAAACACCAACACGGATTATGGCGCTGTTTCGCAATCGCTGCATTGGCTGACGGTTGTTTTCGTCGCCCTTGCATGGCTGTCTGGAATACTTGGTGACGAGCTCCCTGGGGGCATGCGAAAGTCCGGTCTGCTCGTTCATATTTTCACCGGACTTGCCATTCTAGTGCTGATGGCCGCGCGGATGGGCTGGCGTGCATTTGACAGAATGCCGTTGGCTGAAGGAGCCGACCGTACTTCCTCGGTATCGCGATGGGTCGAACTGGCGGGACGAATGGCGCACGTCGGCCTTTACGCGCTGCTTATCGCGGTTCCGGTTATCGGCATTGTCCTTCAGTTTGCGCGCGGCGAAGCCCTGCCGCTGTTCGGGCTGATGGAAATTACATCACCATGGCAAAAGGACCGTGCGTTCGCTCATAATGTCAAAGAGCTGCACGAAATCGCCGCTCACGGGCTCGTCGTTCTAGCGGGTCTCCACGGGGGCGCGGCACTCGCGCATCATTGGATTTTCCGTGACCGCACGCTTGTCCGAATGCTTCCGCATTTCACCAAGCGAGCGGGTTGACGCCGCGGCGCGACAAAGCGCCATCGCAGTGAAAGTTGCCGGCCCGGTCCCCGCCGGGGCAATCTCGACAGCAGACATCTGACCGGTACCGCCGCGCAGGTGCAGTTACAGCCGCCGAGAGGTCCCGAGATGAATGCCGGCTTCTTTATACGGTCCTTACTGGTGCTGTTGCCGGTGTTCGGGGTTGCGCTCGGCTTTGCGCTGCCGGCACTCGGATTGGGGCCGTGGCAAGACAGCGCATTCGCCGCCTTCACGATTCCGGTGCTGGTCGTCCTGTCATACGACATCGTCGCGAGCCTGCGGCGCGGCGAAGTCGGGCTCGACATCGTAGCTTTGCTCTCGATGGCCGCCGCGCTCTTTGTCGGCGAAGAACTGGCCGCCGTGGTGGTGGCGTTGATGTACGCCGGCGGGCAATTTCTCGAAGCCTACGCCGAGCGCCACGCGCGGCGCGAGATGACCGCGCTTCTGGCACGGGTACCTCGCACCGCCGTCCGGCATCGCGGCGACGGCCTGGAAGAAGTCGCGCTGGACCTCGTCGCGCCCGGCGACCGCCTGTTGATCCGGCAGGGCGACGTCGTCCCGGTCGACGGCGTGGTGGCGAGCGGGCTGGCAGTGTTAGATCAATCCGCACTGACCGGCGAGTCGATCCCAGTCGAGCAGAAGGCCGGCGAGACGGTGATGAGCGGGTCCACGAACGCGGGTGAGGCCTTCGATCTCACAGCGTCGCACCGTGCGGCCGAAAGTACCTATGCGGGCATCGTGCGTCTGGTCGACGGGGCGCAGCGCTCCAAGGCGCCGATGTCACGGCTCGCCGATCGGTTCGCGCTGGCTTTCCTCGCCGTCACCGTGCTGATAGCTGCGTTGGCCTGGTTCTTCACCGGCGATCCGGTGCGCGCGGTGGCCGTTCTCGTCATCGCGACGCCGTGCCCACTGATCCTCGCGGTACCCGTGGCGATCGTGTCCGGCCTTTCCCGGGCTGCCCGTCACGGCATCCTGATCAAGGGCGGCAAAGCGATGGAAGCGCTGGCCCGCATCCAATCGCTGGTCCTCGACAAGACCGGTACGCTTACCGACGGGCGCGCGAAGGTCGTCGCTATAGATATTCTAGGTAATGACGATCAAGCCGACGTTTTCCGCCTCGCCGCTTCGCTAGATCAAGCGTCCAAGCATATCATTGCTCAGACCATCGTTGCCGAAGCCCAGAATCGCCAGCTCAGTCTGACAAGACCTTCCGAGGTCGTCGAGACGCCCGGCGAGGGGGTCGAAGGGGTGGTGGAAGGGCGAAAGGTCGCGGTCGGCGGCCTCAAGTTCGTTCGGTCCAAATTGTTGCCCGGCGCGGAAAGTCCTGATCGGTCCGACGCGGCGGCCGGCGGCGTTGTCGTCGCCATTGCCATCGATGGGCGCTGGGCGGGCGAGATTAGGCTGGCAGATGAACTGAGGGCGGGCACCGAAGCGTTTCTGCAGCACCTGCGGACGCTCGGCGTGGAACGGGTCGTTCTGGCGACGGGAGATCGCCGTGAGGTGGCGGAGACCATTGTGGCCGGCCTCGGTTTTGATGCGGTCCGCGCCGGCTTGACCCCTGACCAGAAAGTCCTGGTCGTTCTGTCCGAGCGAAAGAGCGGACCGGTCATGATGATCGGCGACGGCGTCAACGACGCGCCGGCGCTGGCCGCGGCCGATGTCGGGGTGGCGATGGGAGCCCGGGGAGCGGCGGCCTCCGCGGAGGCTGCCGACGTCGTGATCCTTGTCGATCATCTCGACCGCATCGTGCCCGCCATCGAGATCGCGCGAAGGTCGCGTCTCATCGCCCTGGAGGGCGTCTTTGCGGGCATCGGGCTCTCGATAGTCGGCATGGTCGTCGCAGCGTTCGGCTACATCACGCCTGTCCAGGGAGCCCTGATTCAAGAAGTAATCGACGTCGCGGTCATTTTGAATGCTTTGAGAGCTCTAGGTGACGGAAGCGCTGCTACCAAGGCTTAATGTAGCATGCGGCCCCCGAGGTGTCTTTCGAACATCACTCCAATCCCGCCTGTCGACCATTATTCTTAAATGTTACGGAACGGCCGTCTATCTGCAGATCAAGCAACCGGCGACGAACCGGCGGACGGCGCGAACATGGGATACAGAGCTTCAAACAACCCATAGGTCGCCCTGAAGGGCCTCATCAAGAATGTTTAGGCGTCAGAACTCTTGCCCGCTCCTCTGCCAATAGCTCCAACAATATCTTCCGCTCGGCCGGGGCTGTCACCTCTTCGAGACGCTTCTTGAACAAGGCCAAATTCGCAGCGTGGATGAAGTGATCCATATCGTTCTCCCCGAAGTGGCGCCTCGGTCCAGCAGTTGAAGTTGCGATGAAATCGCTAGTAGTGAAGCGGCGGTAAAACATGAAAATCACGGGCGCTTGAGCCGCGATTCTATTCAGCTTCTCGAGTGGCGGTTAAGTGGCTCATACCTTCAAGCTTGCGGAGCGCTAACGGAATACTTTTCGCCATCGCCGTCTGCATGTTGCCTAGGACCGTCCTATCATCTGGGCGGGACGATGCCCTTGATCCACCCGTTCCAGACCGCCCCTTTCGCGGGGTCGTCATTCCGCAGCTTCTTGGGATTCCAGGCTTTCGGGCAGCCCTCGCACCAAGGGAATTCGAAGGCGCATAGATCGTCGTTCATTGCGCTGTCGGCTCCGCCGACAGAAAACGTGTCGAGGTGGCAATTGAAAGGGGCTCGGGGAATCTGTGTCATGGCGCACCTGCAAAACTCGACAGGCGGGAGCTCAAGGCTCTCAGTCACCGATTGATGCCAATGGCCGAACGGTGATGCGGGGAGCCTACGCCTGCCTATGTCCGAAAGTCGACCGATAAGTGCAGAGTGCCCGTCAGAATTTCTGGTTTACAGCACCCTGGTGCGACTACATCGTTCTTCTTGCAGTGCAAATCGGATGAGATCTGAAATTGCACCGGCGGCGCCCAACGTCAGGTTTGGCGGCTGCTGCAATTTGAGTGCAGCGCTCGATATGGCGACGTCAGACTGCCAAGACGAGTTGAGGCTGCTCGCCCTGATTTCCTTGGAGCGCGGATAGCGAAACGCCCAATAGCCGCACGGCCTTAGGCAGCGGCATGACAGCCTGGAGCAAGCCGACAGCCAAGCGCTCGAGGTCGTCGCGGCTGCCGACGGCGATAGGGACGGACCGGCTCCGCGACATGATCTCAAAATCGGCGAACTTCACCTTGAGCGTCACGGTCCGGCCGCGGTTGCCGGTGTTCTCGCAGTGGCGCCAGACCTTATCGACGAGCGGTTGGAGCTCCGCGACCATGGCGTCGAATTCCGTCAAATCCTGGAAGAACGTGTTCTCGGCGCCGACGGACTTCCGAATGCGGTTGGCGCGGACAGGGCGCTCGTCGATGCCGCGCGAGATCCAGTAATAGTAGACGCCGGCCTTGCCGAAATGTGCCTCCAGGAAAGCAAGCGTCTGACCGCGGATGTCGAGGCCTGTCTGGATCCCGAGAGCGTGGAATCGGGCGGCGGTCGCAGGACCGATGCCGTGGAATTTGCCGACTGGCAGGGTCTCGACGAACGCCGGCCCCGTCTCCGGAGAGATGACGTACTGGCCGTCGGGCTTGCGGTGGTCGGAAGCCAGCTTCGCCAGGAATTTGTTGTAGGAGATGCCGGCGGAGGCATTGAGGCCGGTCTCGGTCTTGATCCTGGCGCGGATGGCGAGGGCGACGTCGCGCGCCAGCGGGATCTCCTGCAGGTTCTCGGTGACGTCCAGGTAGGCCTCGTCCAGCGACAGCGGCTCGATGACTGGTGTGTGCTCGGCGAAGATCGCACGGATCTGCTGGCTGATGGCCTTATAGACCTCGAAGCGGGGCTTCACGAAAACAAGGTCCGGACATTGCCGCCTGGCGGTGACCGACGGCATCGCGGAGCGGACCCCGAACTTGCGGGCTTCGTAGCTGGCGGCGGCCACGACGCCGCGTTCGCGCGAGCCGCCGACGGCCACCGGTCTGCCCCGGAGCTCCGGATTGTCCCGCTGCTCGACCGAGGCGTAAAAGGCGTCCATGTCGACGTGGATGATCTTGCGCTGCCGCTGCGAGGGCGCCGCGCCGGGGAGCTCGTCGGCATCGTCTGGCTCTAGGTCAGCCACGGTGTCGGCTCCTGCCAGCCGCAGCGAGCAAGCCCCACGGCCCGCCAACACACCGGTCGAGCCCGCCATCGTGCCCAGACGGGCCGTCCAGGGGCGACGCGTCCAAAATGCCATACACGCCTACGCCGACCGACACCCCCACCACGGCGCGCCTGGGACGGGCCGATCGGTCCGCGTCCGGAATGGATCTCGTCGGCCTTGTGTCTGGAGCGGCGGTCATATCTCGGCCCCGCCTTCGTCCTTTTTCTGGCCTCGAGCGACGATCGTAAGCGAACCGTCCGGAAGCGGCCGCTGGAGAGCCTTCGCCTCGTCCCACGGCGCGCTCATCCAGACATCGACCTCCTCGGGCGTCGTCAGGATCACCGGCATGGCTTTCGGGTGGACCGCCTCGACCTCGGCGTTAGGCTTCGTCGTCAGGAAGCCGAAAATATCTGTGGTGACCTCGCCCTCCCGGACCTTCCGGACGGACGTCCAGTTCGTCCACAAGCCGGCGAAGCAGACCAGCGGCCGGCTCTCGTCGAGGGCGAACCAGATGTCGCCGCCGGCGTCCTTGTTGAACTCGCTAAACGAGGACAGCGGGACCACGCAGCGGTTCCCGACCCCGAGCCACGGCTTCCAGTGCTTGCTGGTCACGTTGCGGATGTTGGTGGTCCCCTTGTCCGGCTCCTTCCGAAGCAGATCGTTGAAGTCGATGGGCTTGCCCTTGGCCTCAAGCTTGGCGGCCCGCTTCTTGGTGGCGTCGAACAGCGCCTTTGACGACGACGGCATGCCCCACCGCGCCATCGCGAGTTCACGGCGGCCATCAGCGTTGCGCACGATCGGCGCCGGATAATCGGGAAAGATGCCGGGCATCGAGGGCAGGTTTCCGGCGCTGTCCCGGTCGACCTTGAACAGGTTGCGGATCGCGGCCTGGTTCTTCGTCATCGAATAGAGGTTACACACGCAGGTTTCTCGCTAGTTTAGCTCCGTCGCTGTCTATCCTGAGGTCAAATAACGCCGGATCCTTCTGGACATCTTTAAATAGCGTCCGGAACAAAGCGCTGTAGACCTCGTGCAGGAGTACATCGGTTTCCAAGAGAAGGGAGCCGATGAGCGTAACGCCTTCGTCGAATACCGCCTGAAATAAATTTATCGACGGTGTGCCATCGTCGAACGGAATATCGAAGGGAGCGATGGTCATCCTCATCATCGCGGCGTCCGAGTGCGCTACGATCTGGTTGCGCATCTGCATAAGCTGGTCATGAAGCGCACGATTCTCCGGCGTCGGGTGGAAGTCGATCATCTTCATCGTCAATGGAGGATAGCCGCCCTTCGACTGTGTGAACGGCCGTGTATAGGCGATGACGAGTGTGGTCTCGAAGCAGCGGAAACGACGGAGATCAACCTTCGAGTATTCTTCGCCCTCATCTAGCTCATGCAGAAAGGCCGACGCGCTGAGAGCCTGTTGGAGGTCGTTGAGCGAGTAGAGCAAGCGTTGCCTGCGGCGTGCTGCTTGCTGCAAGGCTCTTTCTGAATCGGAATGATTGGGCTGCATTTCGCTGCGTCCGCCTGATATCTATTCCCGTCGGCCGTCATCATAGCGTGTCCGCGCAGCCAATTGGAGCAATGTCGCTGCGGGGCGCTTCCCAGCCCGATGGCATTTCCAGCATCTTAGCTTGCCGGCCAGATCATACACGAATGTCGTCGAGGGGCGCTGCAGCGCGGCCAGATCGATGTCGTTGGGTGTCTTGCAGCGGGAGCACTCGAGTTCGAGCCACGGGTATCCGCCGTTGATCGCCTGATCGATCGTCGGGGAGGGATCGATTGGCTCACCGTCGGCCCACATCCTCTCGTTCCAGCTTTCACAGGTCAGTTTGTCGGCCTTCCGGATCAGCGCTTCGCCCTTGGCCCGGAATTCCTCGGCCTGGCGGGCAAAAACAGTGGTCATCGCGCGTGCGCCGGCGAGCTCTTTCTTCTGAGCCTTGCGGTCCCCTCCAGAGAGGGGCGTCGGGTGATATTTAGGAGCCATCCGGAGATCCTGGCCAGACAACACGGCGGCGCAACCGGGCCTCAGGGCGCCTCAAAAATCGGCCAGCAACCGTCATCATCGCGATTGCCTGTCCGCTGTCGGCAACCGTCGTCGAGGACGGCGGGTCCCGGCCTCCTTCCACGTCGTATGCCGCCCATACAGCCGCAGGGCTTCAGCAGTCTGGATTTCGACGACACGGTCGCAACGCCGGCAACTCACGCGCAGCACGTGGCGGGGGATCTCCGACAGGCGGCGCTGTTGGATGGGAATGCCGGTGGGTCTGACGTCGGCATGGAGGTCGTTCAGGACCGCTTCCCAGTATTCGGGCGGCATATCGGCCGAAGCGGCGCCGGCGGGGTCTGCAGCGGGCGTTCTCCGGACAGCCTCGATGGCCAACTTTTCCATCTGTTTGGGTATCGACATGCGCCAGCTCGCAAGATGATCCTTCATGGCGAGAATTAGAACATAAAGAGAACAAAAGTCGAGTCGGTTCGAAACGATTTTTGTCCGCGTCGGTCAAAGATGGCGCCAAAGCTGGTGGTGAAACAATTCCGCAGCCGAAGGTCCCCCCCCCCCGAGCTATCGCTCTCCGGATCCGGGGCCTTGGACTTCGACCGTCCCGGAGATCGTGAAATTAGCATGGACAACACCGTGAAAAAAGAAACGGCGCCGCCTGTGTCGGAGATCGGAGGCCGACGCATCGGCCTTGCCCTGTCAGGTGGAGGCGTGCGCGCCGCGGCCTTCCATTTGGGTGTCCTTAGGCGTCTCGCTGCCGAGGGCCTGCTGGAGCGAGTTTCGGTTATCTCGACCGTTTCGGGCGGGAGTCTGGTAACGGCGGCGGTGATGGCCGAAGCGGGGATGCTGTGGCCAGGCAGCGGATGACGATGATCCGACGGGAGATGGAGCTGGATTCGAGAAGGCCGCCGGCCAGACCGGCGCGCGGGGCTTCTCAGGCCGGACTGCGAGGAATCCTTGCGCGGAACGGAGCAGCGGCGAGCAAACTGACTATGGCTGCCCGCAACGAGTCCGGCTACCTGGACGACGACGAAGAAGGAATTCTTGAGGACTTTTTAGAGCTTGGAGCGATCCCAAGGGAGGGGGAGGAGGATGCATAATGAGTTACTCTGCTTCGGAGCGCTTGCTGCGGTCGCTCGGGATAGAAAAGCCCGACGAAATCGATCTCGAAACCGTCGCGTGGAGCGTCGGTGCCAAAGTCAAATACCGTCCACTGAAATCCTGCGAGGCCCGGATCTGCGGATGTGGCGACAGGGCGATTATCTCTGTTGACGACAGGAAGACCCCTCAGAGGCGGCGGTTCTCCGTCGCGCATGAGATCGGCCACTGGATCTACCATCGCGGTCAGCTTCTGGTATGTCGCCCGAGCGAGATCGGCAGCTTTGGCGGCCTTCGCAAGGGCGCGATAAGTCCCGAATTCGTCGCGGATCAGTTCGCTTCGGAGCTGTTGCTCCCTTCCTACATCCTCGGGCCTGTTCTCAGTCAGTACAAGTCCCTAAATTTGAAAACGGTCATCGAGATCGCAGGCGCGTTCAAGGCGAGCCGCACCGCGACAGCGATCCGGCTTGTTCAAAGCAACAAGTTTCATTCCATGCTTGTGTGCCACGGGCAGAAAGGACGGAGATGGTTTCTCCGTCCCCCATGTGTCCCGGACCGCTGGTTTCCTAGGGAGGATCTTGACCGGGAAAGCTACGCCTTCGACGCATTGTTCGGTTCGAAGGTCGAGCAGCCTCATCCGAGAAAGATCGGTGCAGACGCATGGTTCGATCGGCGGGACGCCGAGCGATACATGATGCTCGAACATACGTTTCCGCTTCCGAACGACGAAGTTCTCACGCTGCTGACCTTCACCGACGGTGATATGATGGAAGAGCGGGACACGTCCTGGTCCTACCGACGAAGATAGGAGATCAAAATTGCCGAAGAACATCCTAATCTTTGCGGACGGTACTGGCCAAGCTGGGGGTTACCGGTTCGACGAAAACCGATCCAACATTTACAAGCTTTATCGCGCCACCCGCTGCGGTCCTGACACGAACATCGATCCTAAGGAACAGTTGGCGTTCTATGACGCCGGGCTCGGGTCCAAGCCGCCCGGCGGCGCGACGTTCGTTGCGCGCGCCTGGCGATGGCTACACAATCTAGCAAGTCAGGTGACAGGGCTTGGCATCACCTCGAACATCATTGATTGTTACGCCGCCATCATTCGGATGTGGGAGCCGGGAGATCGCATTTTCCTGTTCGGCTTTAGTCGCGGCGCCTACACCGTCCGCTGCCTTGCCGCCGCTTTGGGACAGTGCGGCGTACCGACGCAAATGCCCGATGGATCCCCGCTGCGTCGCGACGTATCTACGTCCACGCGGATCGCACGTGAGGCCGTTAAACATATCTATCAGCACGTGAGCTCACCCAACGATAAGGCATACGTGCCCCAGCGCGTCGCCTTGGCCCAACGTTTCCGCACGCGGTACGGCAGCGACCACGACGGCGGGTCGAACGCCATCCCGTTCTTCATCGGGGTGTTCGACACCGTCGCTTCGCTGGGCAGCAAAGCCCTCACCATGGCGATGATCGCTGGCGGCGTCCTGGCAGTCTTTCTTGTCAGCGTCACGCTGTCGTTCTTTTTGTTTCCGCTCTGGCCGACTTTCGGTTGGTTGCTTGCATTGGCTTTTGTTCTTACGGTCATCGGATACATCTGGACCCATCTGAAGTATGCCAGAAACCTCGATGGTTACACCGTTTGGCAGACGGTTCACCTGGTTGCCCCCAAGATGCAATTCTATGATCTCCATCTGAACAACGCTGTCTGGTACGCCCGGCACGCCATGTCGATCGACGAGAATCGAGCCGATTTCGCGCGGGTCCCGTGGGGCGGCGTCCACAACACGGGACCTGTACGTCCTGACGAGTATCCCGACTGGCTGCAGCAGATCTGGTTTGCAGGCAATCATTCGGATATCGGTGGCAGCTACCCGGAGAACGAGTCTCGTCTGTCCGATATTTCGCTCGAATGGATGACTCATGCTGCGAAAAATCTTCCGGACGGGAATGCGCCAGACGGTTTCGGCATCAAGGTCGATGAGCGATACCTTCAATTGAACCCCGACCCGCTGGGCCCCCAGCACGACGAACGCGAGCCGGGTTGGTTTGGCGGGCGCTTCAGATGGCCCGAGGGCTTTCGGGAAGTGCAGCCGGAAGCGGACCTGCATTCTACCGTTCTTGAACGCTTCGCCAGCAACGGTGGGGTTCAGCACTATTATGAACGCTCGCCCTACCGACCGCCAAATCTCAGCGGACATTCGAAGGTGAAGCACTATTACGTTGAACAGCCCAGCGCGCCCGACCCTTCACTATCCGCAACATCATCGCTGCGCACGGATCGTGAATGGGGTTGGCCGTCCCGCATCGGTTAGAGGATGAACGCCGAAATTGACTGCTCCCTACCCCACCTTGAGTGGTCGTGCGGATCGAATTGAAGCTGCTGCCGCGGATCGCTTTCAACAATCTGGCGACCTCGCCCCATCCCAAACAAGCTTTTATGCGAACAGCTCGCAGGTACGTGACGCTCTTTTGGGGTATTTGTCGGTCTTATGAGGTGCGGGACAGAGCCTAGGTCCGATAGTTCCGGCTTACCGCGCAGATCCACCACAGCCTGCGAAGGCACGGGCTCTTGATCTTTGGCGACACGGAATCGAAGGACGCCCGACCAGCTCTCGGCCGCCAGGCTGGTGTGTTTGAGCGGTCTTCCCATCTGGACCAAGATGTTGACGTCCGGCGTGCTGCCCCGATTTGCCATTTCGTTAAAGTTTTCGAGCGCGTCCGGCTCGAGATTGTTCTTGGCGTTCATGTAGACCATCAAGGTCCACTCGGCCGTCTTCGCTGGGGCGGCGATCGCCAAACTGGCGTTCAAACCGAAAACGCACACGCAAATGACTTGCAGAAGTCGCATGGTTTGATGCCCCCGAACATAAGATCAACGTTCGTTTATTGAACCGCAATCTGAAATTGCGATCAAGCGGAGGTTGCGCTGGAGATCCGGAGCGCGCCGGACCCTTCGCCGAGCTGATGGACAGCTGCGCGTCGCGCTCTTGCCGGGGCCGGGACGGAGGCGGCGCCTCTAGACCCGCATGAAGCTTTTCGACTCGAGGTGAGATGCCCGAAGTGCATTCGGGCGGAGCGGAGTTGTTTCGACGTAGGCTGCCGCGGGGCGGCATGGGTCGCCGTTCACGTCACGTGAGGATGACAAGTTCGTTCGTGGGCGGGAAATATCTCGCAAATAGCTCGTCGAGATCCAGACCACGGATGCCGCGACGATCGAAGATGGCTGGCCGTTTCAGGATGCCGGGCGCGGGATTGCCCGCGACGACGTCGTACGTGCCGTCTTGGCTTTCGTCGAAGCCCACATACAAACTGCCGCTTTGAAAGACGTAGAACTCGTCGGTCGCGATTGCGTCTCCATCGGCGGACTGGAGCGAAAGCCTGGCCGGTTCTGGACTGGTCGACCCCACGTAGAAGCCCCCTTCCAGTTGCCGCCGTGGCCCGCCGTCTGGCTTCGACCAAGCCACGTATCGCGGACCAACCACGTAGCTCATGTGGTGAACGATTCCGCCTTGACCGTCTGGCGTCGCGACGACCGCGGGCTGGTAGAACACGATGAGATCGATCATTCCGTCGGGCCGATCGATGAAATAGTCGTTGGCCCACTTCTCGCAGCTCGCGACGGAGGCGTTCTCCGGCAGGTGGATCAGGACTGCCCTGGATAGGTCCGTATCGGTTGCGGCGTGTCTGTGCGCGTTGGCGTACGCTTCGTCGAGCTTGCTTATCAGGTTCTGCCGCTCGTTCGGGTGCATCCGGGCGAGCACGGTGATCTGATAGGACAGGCTCGGGGATGTGCGCGCTTCGAAATCCGGAAGAGGTTGCACGAAGGCGGTCCAGACTTCGTCGGACGCCGGCGGCCCGCCCGGAGCAGACAGAATCGAAGGCAACGCCGCAGCGAGCCTGCGCCAATCGGCCGGAGTCGGATGCGTCCTGGCGATCGCCCGCAGTTCCAGTCCGTTCAGGTCTAGCATCCTCAGTTCACCTACGAACGCGGCTTCCAGTCTCGCACCTTCGGATCGCGCGTCCTTTTCGTGGACGGAAGCGCCGTAGTTCTTGATCGACATCGCGAGCCGTCCACCGCCGGCGAAATGGATAGTGCCGTCGTAGCCTGGCTTATGGCCGATGCTGGGCACGATCCGGTGTTTTTTCCGCTGAGCGAAAATGTTGAGACCCAGCAGTTCGAACGCGGCGCCCTTACGGTTGTTGGCCGGTTCGTTCCTGATCTTGGCAAGCTCGCGTCGCGTCCACTTTTCATCGATCTGCCGCATTCCGCAGATGGCGTCGCCGAACCAAGCGAGTTGGCAGGTGGCCAAGGCATCCCGGCGGCGCCATAGACCCTGCAGCGGATGATCGCCGCCGTTCTGCAACCAATCGAGCCCGAACGCGGAAGCTATGGCGCTCAGCCTGGTCTCCACATCTTCCGGCGCCGAGCCAAGAGAGTTCAGTCGTCCGTCAAGGTGAGCGGTCATTCGGTTCCGGGGTTCGAGACCGGGGCCGCCCGAGCGGCGCCCGGAGGGGTGAACGGACTTTTGCGAGCACGGTCATCTGGGTCGCGACGACGCCTCGCGCTCGCGACGAAAATCGTCGATCTCGTCGATCACGCTGGCAACGTCCCTGATGCCCTCTTTGAGGGCGTCTTGAGAAGGAAGGCGCGGCATTCCGCCGCCGGGCAGCGGGTAGCGGGTCGATGTGCCGTAGCTACTGAACGCGTCGAAGCCCGCAAGGTCCGGCCTGAATACGTGGTCTGCCGGAAGCATCGCCGCGAGCGCTCCGATCTGATGCGTTGTGCCGAAGGCGATGGTCTCGATCGTCAGCACGGCCTTCGCGAGCTTCTCCGCAGCCTGCTGCAGGTGAAACGCCGCATTGCCGGGATCGACCTTCAGGACGAGCCGTGCGACCGCGATGTCGTTCCTGGCAAGCTCGATGAAGCTCTCGGCCTTCCCACTCATCCGGCGATTTCCAGCCGCCGCGAACGGCTGCGGTAGATCTCGCGTCCCTCGGAGACGATCGCGTTGAGGAACGAGCCGGCATCGTCCTTTTCCTGAAGGAAAGTCGATCGCGACACCGGCACGATGTCGCACCCGAGACCGCACGCAACGATCGGCCGCGCGACCGCTTGGTGCGAGTAGTCAGAGTCGGGAAGTCCGTCGGGCATGACGACCAATAGGTCGAAGTCGCTATCCGACCGGGCATTCCCCCGCGCACGACTGCCGAACAGCCAGATGGATGATGGCTTCAACTCGGCCACCAACCGGTCCCTGAGGAATGCGATCGCGGCCTCTTCGTTTCGGAAAGGGCCGACCGGTACCAGCTTAGCATTGCCGAGCAGGCGGCGGATGTCCGCATCGCCGTCATTGCGAAGCAACTCCGCCACGCTCTGGAGGATGTCACGATGCTCCGGTTTGGCGCGGATCGACTGGACCGGCAAAGGCATCGATTTCTCCCGTAATACGATTCCGGCCTAACGTATTACAGCCCCGCCATGTGTCAAGGCCGACAAAGCCGGCGTTTCCATCGTGCCGTCCTCTAACGGCACGGCTTACGCCGCAGCCGTTTCAGGCAAAGCAGGGCGTGGCTTGCGGCGGAGCGCTTTCCGTTCCTTCTCGCAAGCGGCGAGGATGGCCTTGGTCCAAAGTGCCATTCCCTCCGCCTTGAGGGCGATGCGCTGCGAAGAGTTGTAGTGAATCTCCGTCACCGGAGCCATGCGCTCCCTCTCGGGCATGACGTCCCGCGGCAGCTTGTGACCGAGGATCGCCGATGCCGCGCCTCCGAGCCGCTTGTCGTCGAGGAAGGCGCCCAGCGTCCGCCGCACGTCGTGCAGCGTCCACGGACGGATGCCGTAGTGTTCGAAAAGGTCGACCCGCTTCTTTGCCTTCTCCGCCGCTTTCGGGCCGGGCTTGCCCGGCCGGTCCGGCTTGTTCTTGCCGCGATGATCGAACACGCGTCCCTGCAGGCGGTACATCAGGAGGTTCAAAGCGGCCTGGCTGACCCTCTCGTCGCGGTCCCTGCCCGAGAACATCCATTCCGATTTCCCGCCCGAGTCCTTGTAGAACCCGTCCAGCACCTTCAGTACCTCCGGAGGAATGGGAAGCGCATGAGGTCGGCCGCCGTCCTTGCCGCCCTTCATCTCTTCGCGGTTCCAGTTGGCGATCTTCCAGCCGGGCAGTTTAGCTTTGCGGTCCGGAGCGAACATGCGGTCCGGACGCAGAACCAGCAGCGACCCCGTCCGCTGCGCCGTGAGTACCGCGGCCCAGAGCGCCCCCACCGTCCCGGGATAGGTGGCATGTTCCTTGTCGGACAGATGGCGGAACGTGTCGGCGACGACCATCGTCCGCGCAAGTTCGGCGATGGTCGGTTCGTGATATCTCACGTTCGACTTGTACTTCACCGACCAGCGGGTCCACCAGGGATACTGTGTGTTGTTTAGGCCCGCCTTGGCGCCGTGATAGCTCCACGCCCAGGTCAGCATTTCACGGCCCTGCCTGACGGCCCGATGCACGGCGGACTTGCCGTAGGCCGCGAGCATGCGGTCGCGGACGACTTCGAGATCGTCGTTGGTGACCGTCGCAACCGGCCGATCGTTGACCAGGGCGAATTCCGGCAACTCCAGATACTTCCGGTACTGCGGCCTGTATGAGGCCTTCAATTCCGGAAGCTTGTCCTCGAGAAACTTCTCCGTCATCCGCCGCCAGGTCCACGTCGGATAGATGTCGCCCTTGAGCCGGCGACGCCCCCATTCAGAATTGTCGTCGGCGACTTCGTCCGCCGTCCGCCAGTCCGAGCCGTCGTGATAGGCGGCCTGGCTGCGGAAGCCGTCCTCTTCCATGGCGTGCGACCGCAGCGAGAGGAGGGTCTCCACGAATACCTTGAGGTCCCGTCCACGCTTGGCCGCATCGCGCGCCTGATGCGTGATGTATCTGGCCGTCGTCAGCGGAACGTCCTTGCATTCCCCGATCCTGATCGTCCGGTCGCGCTTCCGGATCAGCCATGAAGCTCCGGTCTTGGTGATGCGCAGCGTGAGCCCGGCGCACTCGGTATCCTTCCACTCGATGATGCGTGCTCCGGATCCCGGGGTCCGGGAAATCTTGATCGCCAGATACACGTCGGTGGGCAAAAGCCTCTTGTTGAGGCGTTCGTAGGGCGTCTTTTCGGGCATCGGAGCCTACAACAATTCTACAACGACAGCTAAAAACGTTGAATTATTTAGTTTCAGCGAGGAAACCGTAAAATATCCGATAAATATCGGTAAATCAATAGGTTGCCTGTCACGGAGATCAGCCATCATCAGGCCGCTTTCGTCTTCCCAAGCTGCATACGAGGGTTCGATTCCCTCCGTCCGCTCCAGCACTTTCTTTATTCCGGACGACCAGCGCCGCGTCGCGGTTGAACGGTTTGGCGTCCCGGCCGTTCTTGAAGAGGGCGCCCGTTGGTGCGCTTTAAGACAAGGTCGTTGAATGTCATTTCCCAATTCCGCTGCAACCGCCGGCAATGTGCCCGGTGTCGTCGCCTCCAGCGTCTATGCCAATGGTCGCCGCGTTGCCGACATCCCTGTCGAGGAGGCGGGCGTCTGGGCGCAGAAACCTGGCCACGTGGTCTGGATCGGCCTGTTCGAGCCGTCCCTTGAACTGCTGGAAAAACTGCGTACGCAATTCGATCTGCATCCGCTCGCCATCGAAGATGCCCTCAAATCGCATCAACATCCAAAAGTGGAGCAGTATGGCGAGGCGCTGTTTATCGTGGCGCGCACCGCCCAACTGGTCGATCAGACCGTCGCCTTCGGGGAGACGCATATCTTTTTGGGCAAGGGCTACGTGGTGTCGGTGCGCCATGGCGCCTCGACATCCTATGCGGCAGTGCGTGAGCGGTGCGAGGCCTGTCCGGCCAACCTGACGGGCGGCGAAGATTACATCCTCTATGCGATCCTCGATTTCATCGTCGACAATTATCGCCCGGTCATCGAAGCCATCCTGTCCGAGATCGATGAACTCGAGGATGATGTTCTGCACCGCATGCTGACGCGGGCTGAATTCGAGCGGCTGTACAAACTGCGCCGCGATCTGCTGCGGCTTCGTCGCGCGGTCGGGCCGCTGGTCGATGTCTGTCACCGCCTCGAACATATCGATATTCTGTTCATCGACGATGAAATGAAGCCGCTGTTTCGCGATGTGCTGGATCACGTCAAACGGGCCGAAGAAGATATCGACTCGCTGCGTGAAGTCCTGGCCTTTGCCTTTGAAGCCAGCTTGATGTCAGGGCAGTCGCAGCAGACCGAGATTACGCGCCGGCTTGCCGCCTGGGCCGCGATTCTTGCAGTGCCTACCGCCGTTGCCGGCATTTACGGCATGAACTTCGAATACATGCCCGAGCTGAAATGGGCCTATGGCTATTACGCCGTGCTGGGCGGTATAGCTGCGATCTGCGGCTACCTGTATGTCCGGTTCAGGCGCAATGGATGGCTGTGATCCGGTAACCGATCACACCACCGCCTTCGCCGCTGCGCGCCCCGCCGTGCGACCCGTGAACAGGCACCCGCCGAGAAACGTGCCTTCCAGCGAGCGATAGCCGTGCATGCCGCCGCCGCCGAAGCCGGCGGCTTCGCCGACCGCATAGAGGCCGGGCATGATCTGGCCGTTGCTGCCGAACACGCGCGAGTCCAGATCGGTCTCGAAACCGCCCAGCGTCTTGCGCGTCAGGATGTTCAGCCGCACGGCGATCAATGGTCCCTGCGCGGGATCGAGGATGCGATGCGGTCTGGCGGTGCGGATCAGGCGGTCGCCGATATATTTGCGCGCATTGTGGATGTTCATCACCTGCGCGTCCTTGACGTAGGGATTGGCCATGGTGCGGTCACGCGCCTCGATCTGCGTGCGGATCTCGTCGAGCTTCAGCAGATTGTCGCCGGTCAGTGCATTCATCGCGCTGACGAGATCGTCGAGATTGTCGCGCACCACGAAGTCGATGCCGTGATCCTTGAAGGCTTCGACAGGCGCCGGTGCGCCCTTGTTGGTGGCGCGGCGCGCGGTCATCAGCCAGCTCTTGCCGGTGAGGTCAGGATTTTGCTCGGAGCCCGAGAGCGCAAACTCCTTCTTGATGATCGCCTGCGTCAGCACGAACCATGAATAATCATAGCCGGTGGACTGGATATATTGCAGCTGGCCCAGCGTATCGGAGCCGGGAAACAACGGCGGGGGCAACCGCTTGCCGGTGGCGTCGAACCACATCGACGATGGCCCTGGCAGAATGCGGATGCCGTGCTTCGGCCAGGTCGGATTCCAGTTCTCGATGCCCTCGACATAATGCCACATGCGGTCGCGATTGATCAGCCGGGCGCCGGCAGCTTCCGTGATGCCCATCATACGGCCGTCGACATGGGCGGGGACGCCGGAGATCATGCGCTTCGGCGGGTCGCCGAGGCGCTTCGGCCAGTTCTGCCGCACCAGATCATGATTGCCGCCGATGCCGCCGGAGGCGACGATCACGGCTTGCGCGCGCAGCGAAAATTCGCCGATCGTACTGCGCGAACTGCTTTCGCCGCGCTCGGTATTCGACGGTTCGAGGATCGCGCCGCTGACGCCATCGACAGTTCCGTTGGTCACGCTGAGTGCATCCACGCGGTGGCGGAACCTGAAACTCAGCAGGCCTTTCTTCTGTGCTTCGCGCGCGCGTCGCTCGAACGGCTCGACGATGCCGGGGCCAGTGCCCCAGGTGACATGGAAGCGCGGAACCGAGTTGCCGGGACCCATCGCGTCATAGCCGCCGCGCTCAGCCCAGCCGACCACGGGAAATACGCGGTGACCCATGGCGCGCAGCCAGTCGCGTTTCTCGCCGGCGGCGAAAGCGACATAGGCTTCGGCCCAGCGCCGTGGCCACAGATCCTCATCGCGATCGAAACCAGCGGTGCCATGCCAGTCCTGCAGCGCCAGATCATAAGAGTCCTTGATGCCAAGGCGCCGCTGTTCCGGCGAATCGACGAAGAACAAACCACCGAACGACCAGAACGCCTGGCCGCCGAGATTCTGTTCGCCTTCCTGATCGACCACGACAACGCGCTTGCCCGCATCGGCAATTTCCGTGGCCGCAACAAGGCCCGCGAGCCCGCCACCGACGACGATGACATCCGCATCACCGGCCATTGTGTTTCCCCATTTTGTTAATGGAGATTGAAGGCGGCGCGGGAACTTTGGTCAACGAAAATTGCAAGCGAAGGGCGGTGCTGTTCCAGATTGATACTGCAACGGAATGAGGTGCATCCCGCGCGCAACACTCGATTTGAATCGCATTGGAAGCGTCATGCTCGTCTGGACAAAAACACGATCTGGCAACACGCTGATCAGGCCTGCATCATCGGGGCAGTCAGATTCGGGATCGACAGGTTTTGGGGCTGGACATGAAGTTCGTTACGGGTTTGCTGGCGGCGGTCTTGCTGTTCGCGGGCGTCACGGCAAGTCATGCGGTGGTTCGCATCGCAGATGATCGTGGCGGGCGGATCGGAACCTATGTCGACAAGTATCAGGGATTGCGCACTTCCGGCGAAACCGTGATCATCGATGGCCTGTGCGCCTCGGCCTGTACGATCGTGCTCGGCGCGGTGCCGCATGACCGGATCTGCGTTACCTCCAATGCCAATCTCGGTTTTCATGCCGCCTGGGACATGGGTGCCAATGGTCGTGCGGTGACCAATCCGGAGGCCACCCAGATGCTGTATTCGATGTACCCGACGCAGATCCGGCGCTGGATCTCCCGGCGTGGCGGGCTGAAGACGCAGATGATCTTCCTGCGCGGCCGCCAGCTGATGGGCATGTACAAGCCCTGTTACATGGATGCCCACGCCTCCAGCGCACGCTAGAGCGTTTTCGAGCGAAGTGGATGCCGGTTCGCGTCAAGAAAACGCGTCAAAACAAACAGCTAAAGGCCGATCTGGTTTTTATTCCATCAGTATGACGTGATCCCCTGCGGCGCCGGGAGCGCTTGCCCACGGTGTCATCTCGGCCTATCTGGAACCCGAATGGCGGGCTCCTGATGATCTCGGGCCTTGGCCGTTCCGAGATCGTCTGATGGTGCAGCCTTTATCGACCCCGGAGAGCACAATGCCCGCGTCCGAGCGGCCGTCACGGCTTGCGTCGGTCATCGTCGCATCGGCCGCGGCGTTCGCGGCGCTCCTTGTGGTGGGCGCAATCGGGCTGTGGGCACATTATGGCACGGCCGTGTTTTTCGAGATGATCAAGACCGGCATTGCCGCCTGCATGTGATTGGCTGCCAAAGAGTAATTCAGGGAATATTCCATGACTGATCGAACCACCCGGCCGCTGGTCATCATTGCTGCCTTCGCAGGCAGCCTCGCGGCGGGATTGCTGGTCGTGCTGTGGCTGACAGGAGGTTTCCGCAATGTCGCAGCACCGGCCTCGATCGGCGGTCCGTTCCAGCTCACCGATCAGTCCGGCCAGACCGTCACCGAGCAGAGCCTGAAGGGCAAGCCGACGCTGGTCTTCTTCGGCTTTACCCATTGCCCGGATATCTGTCCGACCTCGCTGTTCGAAATGTCGGAAGTGCTGCGCGCGATGGGCAAGGACGCCGATCGTATCAATACCTATTTCATCTCCGTCGATCCCGAGCGCGACACGGCGGCGATCATGAAGGACTACCTGTCGAGCTTCGATCCGCATCTGAAGGGATTGACGGGCTCGCCCGATGCCGTGGCGAAGGTGATTGCCGGCTACCGCGTCTATGCCAAGAAGGTGCCGACCAAGGAGGGCGACTACACGATGGATCACACCGCGCTGATCTATCTGATGGACAAGGACGGCAATTTCGTCGCGCCATTCAACCTCAAGCGCAAGCCGGAAGAAGCGGCCACGGATCTCAAGCGCTATCTCTGAGGTCGCCCGCGGTTCGCTGCCATCGTCCCCGTCCGATGCACCAGGCCATGCTCGGTCTTTTCCCAGTGATGGCGCCGGGTCCAGAATAACCACAGCGCGCGCCAGGTCGCGATCGAGAGACATCCCCAATAAATCGGCGTCAGGGCCAGGATCCAGCCATCGCGCAGGCGGCCACGGCGCATCAGGCCGGTGAGGCCCAGGACGCATGTTGCGATGAAGCCGCCTGCGATGGCCAGCATGTGTAATGACGACAACCGGCCGCCAAACAGCAGGCCGCTATCTGCGAGCAGCAGGTAAGCGACAAGTTTGACGACCAGTACCGCAAAAGCCAGCGACGTCAGGATATTGCCGCCGAAAATGATGTTGAGTGCGAGAAATCCCCGCGCGCCGGCTTCGTCCCACAACCGGCGGGGATCGCGCATATGCACGGCCCAGGTCTGCATCCAGCCTTTCATCCAGCGCGATCGCTGCCGCAGCCAGGCGCCGAAGGCGATCGGTGCTTCCTCGAGTGTAACTGAAGGAATGGTCATGGAACGATAGCCGAAACGAGCCAGGCGAATCCCGAGGTCGGCATCTTCCGTAACGTTATAGGCATCCCAGCCGCCAATGCGGCGCAAGGTGTCGGTGCGGAAATGGTTCGAGGTACCGCCAAGGGGCAACGGCATGCCCAATGCGACCAGCCCGGGCAGGAAGACCGCGAACAGCCCGGCATATTCCACGCTCGCCATGCGGGATAGTAGGCTGTGCGTCAGATTATCGAAATGCAGCCCGGCCTGAACGCAGGCGACATCGTCGTTGTGCTGGCGAAACATGTTGAGCGCGGCGCGCAATTGGCCGGGGTCGGGATCGTCTTCGGCATCGAACACCGTGACAAAGCTGCCGCGCAAGAAGGGGAGAGCAACATTCAACGCCTTCGGCTTGGTCTTCGGACCTGCTGCCTGTGCGATGAGGACCTGAACCTGCGGTCCCGGTCGTGCTCTGGCAATCGCCGCGCGGGTCCGCAGATCGTCAGGCTCAAGAACCAGAATGATGTCGAGTTTCTCGGAGGGATAGTCGAGCCTTTGCAGGGACCGTAACAGACCCGGGACGGACGCTGCCTCGCGATAGAGCGCGACGACGACGGAATAGATCGGTAACTGATCGTCACGCAGCGGCGGCAACTGCCGCTCCGGCTGCGGCGGAACCAGCACGCAAGTCAGCCTGAGAAGCGAAAAGGCGAGAAACCAGATCGCTGCCAGACCGCCGATCAGGTCCATCGTCAGCGTCGGATGCAGAAGCGCGAGGACCGCGCATATCAGCAGCAGAATCGCTGGCTGCAATCCTTCGCGCCAACCGATGGCTGACTTGGCCGACATCGCCGGCTGCTTTTGCCGCAGGCCTTCGGCGGCGATATGCGAAAGCGCGTCGCCGGTTTGCTCGGTCAGATATTGATGCAGGTGATGCCGCGTTGTCAGGCGAATGCGGGCAACGAGCGACGGATAGGTCGTGGAGAAGCGCGTCAGCCGTCGCGCCGCGAAGGCGCGCGGCGCGACGACCCAGGTGAGCGCGCGATTATGCCGGAGCGGCAGGATGCCGGATTCTGCGATCCTCGGGAGGTCGGCATCTGCCAAGGGGCAGTGAGTGCGCCCGACAGTCGAAACATCGTCGAAGTCGACGCCCAGATGGCCGGCCAGATACGCGACATACTTCTCCTCGCTGATGACGCCCCATTGAATCAGGATCTGATCGGCACCCAGATTGAGCTCGCGGCTTCGTCGCTCCGCGGCGTGCAGAAGCGGAGCCGGGAGTATGCCACGCAGGCAGTCGAGCTCGCTGGCCGGGCTGTCGCGGTGGTCTGGCGCCCTGTAGTTCGGCGCGGTGGAGGAAGACGTCCAGCCGAGGGAGCTGAGAGGCCGGCGCGAAACGCGCGGCCGATGACCCGGGAAAGATTGCTGCACCCCCATGCAACGCCCTCACACTACAAACGCTACTCGCGTCTCGCGCCGGATGGTCTATAAGATCGCGATCCGGACCCACCTCCATGCAACCACAGATGGTTAATTCCTGCAACCAAATACCTCTGACAAGGTGTCGCGCAACCGCGCTGGCCCTTGGCGTTCTGCTGGGTGCGTGGATGTCGCTGTTTTCGGCCGTCCCGGCTTCGGCGCAGATCTCGGCTCCGGCTGCGAGCCAGCCCGGCCCGCAGGCCGTCCCCGGCTTCTGGGACCCGCGTCGCCGTCCGGACCGACCGGACCTGTCGCGCATCACCGTGATCCGCTTTCTGACCGAGACTGACTACCCGCCGTTCAATTTCACCGGTCCCGACGGCAATCCGGCCGGCTTCAACGTCGATCTTGCGCGCCTTCTTTGTGAGGAGATCAAGGTCACCTGCACCGTGCAGATGCGCCGCTTCGAGACATTGCTCGATGCCATTTCCAGCAACCGCGGCGACGCCATCATCGCCTCCATGGCGGTGACGCCGCAGATTCGCGCCCGCGTCGATTTCACCGATCCCTATTACCGTGCGCCGGCGCGCTTCGTGGCCCGCAAGAATGCGGTGATGCCAGAGATTCGCCCGGAATATCTCGAGGGCAAGAAGGTCGGCGTGATCGCGGGCTCGACCCATGAGGCCTATCTGAAGGCGATGTTCACCGACGCCGTGCTGGTGCCTTTCCCGAGCGACGATGCGCTACGTCAGGCGCTGAAACGCAGCGAGGTCGACTTCATCTTTGGCGATGCGATTTCGTTTGCCTTCTGGATCAACGGCAGCGATTCCGCCGATTGTTGCGCCTTCAGCGGCGGCCCCTTCATCGAGAGCCGTTTTTTCGGCGAAGGCATCGGCATCGCCGTCCGCAAGGGCAACGACACGCTGCGCCAGGCGCTGAACTGGGCCCTGTTCCGGGTCTGGGAGAAAGGCCGCTACACCGATTTGTGGCTGCGTTATTTCTCGGTCAGCCCGTTCTGAATTTTCTCATCCAGCGGTTTGGCATTTCGGTGCGGAGCCGCTAGGTTCCGCGGCCCGGAGGCCCAAAACACGATGTCCACGCTAGACCCCACCATGAGCCCGAGCGAGCTGCGCGCGCTCGCCGAGACTTCCAACGCCTGGCCGTTCGAGCAGGCGAAGGCGCTGGTGGCGCGTCTGAAGAAAACGCCGAAAGACGAAGTGCTGTTCGAGACCGGCTACGGTCCGTCGGGCCTGCCGCATATCGGCACTTTCGGCGAGGTCGCGCGCACCACCATGGTGCGCCATGCCTTCCGCGTGCTCACGGAAGACAAGATCAGGACCCGGCTGATCGCCTTCTCCGACGACATGGACGGCCTGCGCAAGGTGCCGGACAATGTGCCGAACAAGGACATGCTGGCGGCGCATCTCGGCAAGCCGCTGACGCGGGTACCGGATCCGTTCTCCAACGAATATCCGTCATTCGGCGCGGCAAATAATGCGCGGCTGCGCGTCTTTCTTGATCAATTCGGTTTCGACTACGAGTTCGCCTCGTCGACCGACTACTATACATCCGGCCGGTTTGACGCGACGCTGCTGAAGATGCTGGCCGTCTATGACAAGGTCATGGACATCATCCTGCCGACGCTGGGCCCGGATCGCCGCGCCACCTATTCGCCGTTCCTGCCGATCAGCAAGACAACGGGTGTGGTGCTGCAGGTGCCGATGATCCGGCGCGACGTGGGTGCCGGCACGATCACCTATGTCGATCCCGACACCAACGAGGAGGTCACGACGCCAGTCACCGGCGGCAATGTGAAGTGCCAGTGGAAGGCCGACTGGGCGATGCGCTGGGCCGCGCTCGGCATCGACTATGAAATGGCCGGCAAGGATCTGATCGACTCCGTGAAGCTGTCCGGCAAGATCTGCGCGGCGCTCGGCGGTACGCCGCCGGAGGGCTTCAACTATGAACTCTTCCTCGACGACAAGGGCGGCAAGATCTCCAAGTCGAAGGGCAACGGCCTGACCATCGACGAATGGCTGCGCTATGCCTCGCCGGAATCACTGTCGCTGTTCATGTATCGCGAGCCGAAGGCGGCCAAGCGGCTGTTCTTCGACGTGATCCCGCGCAATGTGGACGAGTATCAGCAATTCGTCGAAGGCTATGCCAGGCAGGACGGCAAGCAGCGCCTGTCCAATCCGGCGTGGCATATCCATGCCGGCGATCCGCCGGTGGCGGACATGCCGGTCACGTTCCAGCTGCTGCTGACGCTGGTATCGTCGTCGAATGCCGAGAATGCCGAGACCCTGTGGGGCTTCATCCGGCGTTATCGTCCGGGCGTCAGCGCAGAGACGCATCCGCGGCTCGACGCCATGGTCGGCTATGCCATCAACTACTATCGGGATTTTGTGGCGCCGACCAAGACGTTCCGCGAGCCCACTGATGTGGAGCGCGTGGCGCTGCAGGATCTGCGCGATGCGCTGTCGCAACTGCCGGCAGAAGCGACGCCGGAAGATATCCAGAACGCGGTCTATGAGATCGGTCGCCGCGAGCCGTTCCTCGACCACAAGAAGCTCGCCAAGGATGGGCGGCCCGGCGTGTCGCTCGACTGGTTCAACATGCTGTACCAGGTGCTGCTCGGCCAGGAGAAAGGCCCGCGCTTCGGGTCCTTTGTCGCGGTCTATGGCGTGCAGAATGCGATCAACATGATCGACGGCGCGCTGGCGCGCTCGGCCTGAGGCTCACACCATACGAAACGTCAAAGGCGCGCTTCCTGATGGAGCGCGCCTTTTTCCTGATGCCTATTTCGGCGCTGCCGTCGCTATCGCCGGCGTGACAGGCTCCGGCATTGCCGACGAGTGGTGATGCGCGATCAGCCATTTCTTGTCGCGGTAGACATAGACGTAGCTGTAGCGGGCCTTGACGATTTGCGTGTCTGCGGGGGATTTGCCGGACAAGGTGAAGGTGTAGGTGCCGACGTCGGATGCCATGTTGCAACCGATCTTGACGGTCCGCGTGTCGATCTTGCCTTGCGGGTGCTTTTCCAGGAAGTGGACGAAGTAATCCTGAATGCTGGCGCTGTCGGTGCGCGGCGTGTTGGATACCGTCGGCAGCAACACCGCGTCGGAGGCGTAATTGGCGGTGACCTTGGCGGGGTCGAGCGTCGCGAGCGAGGCATTCCAGCGATCGAACAGGGCTTCGATCTGCTTCGTCGTGACGACGGCGCAGTTCATGGGCTTCGCATGTGCGAGAGAACCTGCGCTGACCAAGACCAGCGCGGTCGCGCCGGTAACGATTGTTCTGGCTTTCATGGCCCACCGATGGTTGCGAGTTCCGGATAGGGAACTCGCATAAATCATTCGGGGGGCAGACGCCAGTCCTGAAAGTGTCTGGTTACTGGCTCGCCCAGACGATGCGGGCGATCCATTCGACGTCGTTGACCGGAAACGACCGGTCGACATGATTCGGATTGAGCGACTGCAGTTCGATCAGCTTGGTGGTCCGGCGCTTCAGCTCCTTGACCATCACCTCGCCGTCCTTGGTCTTGAGGACGATGCGGTCGCCCTTGCGGATCTGCGCTTCCGGCGAGACGACGATGATATCGCCGTCGCGATAGGCGGGCTTCATCGAATCGCCGGAGATCTTCAACGCATAGGCATGTTCGTCATTCACGGAGGGCAGGCCGACTTCATCCCAGCCCTTGCTGCCGGCAGGAAAACCGGCGTCGTCGAAGTAGCCGCCATGGCCGGCCTGCGCGAAGCCGAGCAGCGGCACCGACTGCACGATGCGCTTGGTGCCTTCGATCATGTTGACGAAACTGTCGATCGGCACGCCGGTCGCGGTCAGTGCTTTCGAGACCGACTCCGTTGATGGCCAACGCTCGCGGCCGTCATTGGTGATGCGCTTCGATTTGTTGAAAGTGGTGGCATCGAGCCCCGCTTTCTTCGCAAGGCCGGAGGGTGACAGGCCGTTGCGTTCTGCGAGGCGGTCAAGAGCGTTCCAGATCTGGGCGTGCGAGAGCATCATCGGTTTCAGTCCGTTGGCCCGGATTTCTGCGGGGCGGTGAATCGTGGCGAAATCTAGGAATTATTGCCGTGAATGCACGGATTTCGCAACAGGCATTTGAAAAAAATGTGCAGCCTTGAAGTGGAGAGGTGCCGCCGATACGGTCGGTTGCCGACTCCAGCCACCGAAACCCGCGACTGGGCGTCCGCACACATCGAAAACAGCTGATTCAACAATTTGGAAGTCTGGGCGGTTGCGCACCATCTATAAAATCTGTCCGGCTTCGAGCTGGCGCGAGGCCGAGCGCCAGGGCACCTATCGCGGCAGCGCCGACGATGCCCGCGACGGTTTCATCCACTTCTCCACCGCAGCGCAGCTCCCCGAGACGCTCCGGAAGTATTATTTCGGCAAAACCGGCCTGTTTCTGATCGCTGTGGACGCAGACGCACTCGGCGACTTGCTGCGCTGGGAGCCATCTCGCGGCGGCGATCTTTTCCCGCATCTCTACGGAGAGCTCGATCTCGGCGCCGTCACCGCCATCATGGATCTGCGCGCGCGCTCTGACGGCAACCACGACATTCCGGAGCTCAAATCGTGATTCGCGCCTTCGATGCCTTTTCCCTGCCGATGCTGCGCATGCTTGATGCCGAAGACGCACACCGCCTCGCAATCCGCGGGTTGCGCATGCTGCCTTATGCACGCCCGCGGCCGGATGATCCTAAGCTCGCAGTCCGTGCATTCGGTCTGAACTTCCCTAATCCGGTCGGTATCGCTGCAGGCTTCGACAAGAATGCTGAAGTGCCGGATGCGCTGCTGCGGCTTGGCTTCGGCTTCGCCGAGATCGGTTCGGTGACGCCGAAGCCGCAATCCGGCAATCCACGGCCACGGCTATTCCGGCTGGAGCGCGACGAAGCCGTCATCAACCGGATGGGGTTCAATAACGACGGTGCTGAGGTCGTGCTGCGCCGGCTGGCTGCACGCGCGCAGCATGGCGGCATCGTCGGCGTCAATATCGGTGCCAACAAGGATTCTGCCGATCGCGCCGACGATTATGTGCGGCTGATCGAGACTTTCGCGCCGGTGGCGAGCTATTTCACCGTCAACGTATCATCGCCGAATACGCCGGGACTGCGAAACTTGCAGCAGGCCACCGAGCTCGACGATCTGTTGGCGCGCGTGATCGACGCGCGCGAGCGTGTCCGCAAGAACGCCGGGGATTCTCCGGTGCTGCTGAAGATCGCCCCCGATCTCAGCCTCGCCGATCTCGATGATGTCGTGCATGTCGCGCGCTCGCGCCGCGTCGACGGCATGATCGTCGCCAACACCACCATCGGCCGCCCATCGACCTTGCGCGAACAGACGCGTCTGAAGGAGCAGGGCGGATTGTCCGGCCGCCCGCTGTTCAGGCTGTCCACCCGCATGGTGGCGGAGACCTTCGTGCGCGTCGAAGGCGCGTTCCCGCTGATCGGCGCTGGCGGCATCGACAGCGGCGGCGCGGCACTCACCAAGATCCGCGCTGGCGCCAGCCTGATCCAGCTCTATTCGTCGCTGGTCTATAAAGGCGTCGGCCTCGTCGAGAGCATCAAGGCCGATCTGTCGTCGACATTGCTGCGCACCGGCCGAGAGTCCCTGTCGGAAATCGTCGGCGCGGATGCGGCGACGATTACTGCGGAAGACTGGCCGGGTTAACTCCGCATGATGAGGAGCGCGCGCTTGCGCGCGTCTCGAACCATGAACTGGCCTGGCTCGGAATTCGCCGCCATCCTTCGAGATGCGGCCTGTGGCCGCTCCTCAGGATGAGGGCAGAAAGGGTTCACCCGAACGTCTGCCGCAGCAGTGCCGGATAGCGCAGTGCCTGCAGCCCGCCGCGGGCGATGTAGTGCACCAGCAGTGCCAGCCACAATCCGGTATTGCCGAGCTGACGCAGCAAGAACCATGCGGCCAGGAAGCACACCAGCGACAGCACCATCAGGTTGCGCATGTCGCGCGCCCATGTGGCGCCGATGAAGACACCGTCATAGGCAAAGGCGAAGACGCCGAGCATTGGCGCCAGTGCGACCAGCCAGAGATAGTCGCGCGCGACCCGGCGAACATCCGGGCTCGATGTCATTGTATCGATCAGCAGCGATCCGCCGAGGGCGTAGATCGTGCTGAGCGCGATGGCGAAGCTGAAACCCCAGATGATGACGAGGCGCACCGCGCTGGAAAAGCCCACGCGGTTGCGCGCGCCATAGGCACGGCCGCAGAGCTGTTCGGCGGCGTTGGCAAGTCCATCGAGAAAGAACGCGCTGATCATCAGGAAGTTGTTGAGCACCGCATTGGCAGCCAGCGTAAGATCGCCGGACCGCGCGCCCTGTGCCGTGAAGAACAGAAATGCCGCGATCAGCGCGGCGGTACGGATCATGATGTCGCGGTTGACCGCCATCATGTGCATCAGTCTGTCGCGCTCCAGCAGCACAGCCCATGGCTGGGTGAGACGTCCGCCTGTGATGCGATAGGCCACCAGCGTCCCGATCACGAAGCCGGAGAGTTCGGCGATGATGGCGGCATAGGCGGCGCCCGCGATGCCCAGATCGAGCACCAGCACGAGCAACAATGTCGCCATCATATTGATGGCGTTGACGGCGATCTGCACCGTCAGCGCAAGACTGGCGCGGGCTCGGCCCACCAGCCAGCCCAGAATGACGAAGTTAGCCAGCACCAGCGGTGCCGACCAGATGCGGATGGTGAAATAGGTTCGTGCAGCGCCGGTGACGCCGTCGCTGCCGCCCATGGCAGTCAGCAGTCCGGCCGCGAGCGGCACCTGCAGTACGATCAGCAATCCGCCGATCACCGCCGAGATGATGAAGCCGCGCGGCAGTAGCGCGCGGAGTTCCTGCTGGTCGCCTGCACCGAGCGCCTGCGCGGTGAAGGCCACCGTGCTCATGCGCAGGAAGCCGAACAGCCAGAACAGGCAGTCGAACAGCACCGAAGCCATGGCGACGCCGCCGAGCAGGGTGGCGTCGCCTAGCCGTCCGACGGCAATTGTTGCCACGATGCCCAGTAAGGGCGTCGTGAGATTGGCCAGCATCGCTGGCCCCGCGATGGCAAAGATGTCGCGGGTGGTGGCAGGCTCGAACGCTTGCGATGGCGTGGTGTCGTCAGTCGACAAGCGTCAGATGTCCGTAGTTTGGAAAGACCTCAGCGGCCGCGGGGGGCGCTGAACAGCCGCATGATCAGCCAGATCGGCACCACGATCACGGCGCCGAGCAGGAAGTAGCGCCAGAGGCCGTTGATGGCGTCGAAGCCGAGGTCATAGACCCACTGGAACAGGCGGCGGATGCTGGTGACGATGTTCCACGGATCGAAGCCGATGGCGGCCAGCACGACGCCGACCAGAATCGACAGCAGGATCAGCCGGCCGAGCACCGCCAAGGGAGATCCGCCGAGAAAGCGCGACAGGCCGTCATTGCTGGCCGGCAACCCTTTGGTCTGGAAGTCCTGGCTCTCATTTGGCTGCATCGTGGTCTCCTGCGCGCAAATCGCGCGCTGATCATAGGTGGTCCCACGCAAATGGGGAACCCGCTTGCGGCGTCAAGGCGTGGCAGGCTCGGCCGGCGTAATTGCGATCTCAGACTTTAGCATGCGCTCAAGCGTCTCCAGCCGGTCGGCGTCACGTGGCGGTTTGTCCCAGCGCAGTCGACTGATACGGGGAAACCGCATCGCGACGCCCGACTTGTGTCGCGGCGAGCGCGCCAGGCCCTCGAAGGCGACTTCGAGGACGAGACCCTTCTCAGGTTCATGGGTAACGTGGCGCACGGGCCCGAATTTCTCGGTGGTATTGCGGCGGACGAAGCGGTCGATCTGCAGCAGTTCCTCATCGGTGAAGCCGAAATAGGCCTTGCCGACCGGCACGAGCTGGTCGCCGCTCTCGCCTTCGGTCCAGACGCCGAAGGTGTAGTCCGAATAATAGGACGAGCGCTTGCCGTGGCCGCGCTGCGCATACATCAGTACGGCGTCGATGACGTGCGGGTCGCGCTTCCACTTCCACCACTGGCCTTTCGGTCGCCCCGGCAGATAGGCGGAATCGCGCCGCTTCAGCATCACACCCTCGACGGCGGCGGCATCTTCGCCGGCTCCGGCACTGGCAGGATCGGCACGTGCGGCGGTGAGGGCATCCCATGTTGCGAACGGGATCTGGTCGGACAGATCGATCCTGTCGTCGTCGAGCTCGGTGATGAAGGCTTCGAGCTTTGCACGGCGTTGCTCAAATGGGAGCTCCCGCAGATCTGTCTCGCCGTCGCTCAGCAAATCATAGGCCCGCAGATGGATCGGATACTCCTTCATTAGTTTCGGCGTTACGCTCTTTCGGTTCAGCCGTTGCTGCAGCACGTTGAACGATTGAACGCGACCTTCGCGCAGCACCAACAGCTCGCCGTCGATCGCGCCAGGCAAGCGCAGCGATGGTACGAGGTCGGGGAAGCTTCCGGTGATGTCCTCGCCGGTGCGCGAATAGAGCCGCGTAACAATCTTGTCGCCATCGCCTTTGCCGCTCACCGCCTGAATCCGGATACCGTCCCATTTCCATTCCGCAACGAAATCCGCTGCATCGAGATTGGCGAAGTCGGACTCCTCGATGGCATGCGCCAGCATTACCGGGCGGAACGGTGCAGGATCGCGATTGACCGGCTTCTCGGCGCGGCCTTCAAGCCAGGCAAACAATTCGCCATAGGGCGGCGCGTGGCCGGGCCAGATCAGCTCGACCTCATGAGGATCCTTGTCGCCGAGTGCTGCGACAGCGGTTTTGGCCAGCCGGGCCGAGACGCCGATCCGCATTGCGCCGGTGACAAGCTTCAGCAGCGCCCAGCGTCCGGTCTCGTCGAGCTCATCGAGCCAGCGCGTGAGCTGCGCGGGCAATTCGGCCTTGCCCAGGGTGCGGAGTGTGGTGACGACTTCGGTGAGTGTCGGTGGCGGAGGGTTGTTGTGCGCGGTCTCCTGAGACTTCGGCCACATCAGCGCCACCGTCTCGGAGAGATCGCCGACATAGTCATAGGAGAGCTCAAACAGCACCGGATCGGTGCGCGATGCGATCAGGTCGCGGATCAGGCCGGACTTTGCATGTTTGAACGACAGCGCGCCGGTTAGCGCCGCCAGCGCATAGCCTCGATCGGGATCGGGCACTTCGCGGAAATAGCCCGTGATCAGCCGCAGCTTGTTGTTGCGGCCGGGTTCATAAGCGAGACGATCGAGCAGTTCGGCAAAGCGGTTCATGCGTCGGTGCTTTCGCCGGGTGGGAGAACTTCCTCTTCCTCCTCGTCGCCATAGCCGACCAGCGCCAGCGGGCGCGCGGTCAGGCCCCTGGTCTGGCACCAATGCACCAGCGCGTCTTCCTGGCCATGGGTGACCCAGATCTCGCGGGCACCCGTCGCGCCGATAGTTGCGATCAGACCATCCCAGTCGGCGTGATCCGAAATCACCAGCGGCAGCTCGACGCCGCGTTGCCGCGCACGGGCGCGCACGCGCATCCAGCCGGACGCAAAGGCGGTGACTGGATCGGGAAAGCGCCGCGTCCACACATCCGACGTAGCCGATGGCGGCGCCAGCGTTACGGTGCCGGCGAGATCGGCTTTTCTGACGCCTTTCACCTGGCGTAATTCGCCGAGATCGATGCCGCGGCTCTGATAGTAGTGTGTGATCTTCTCCATCGCGCCATGCAGATAGATCGGTGCATCGTAACCGGCCTGACGGATCAGCTTGATGACCCGCTGTGCCTTTCCCAGCGAATAGGCGCCGACCAGATGCGCGCGCTCCGGAAACAGCGCGACGGAGGCCAGCAGCTTCTTCACCTCGTCGGCGGCATCGCCATGACGAAACACCGGAAGCCCGAACGTCGCTTCGGTGATGAACACGTCACAGGGCACCACCTCGAACGGCGTGCAGGTCGGATCATGGGCATCCTTGTAATCGCCGGAGGCAACGATGCAGATATCCTTGCAGGTCACCGCCATTTGCGCTGATCCCAGCACATGGCCGGCGGGGTGGCAGGAGACCGTGACGTCACCGAGTTTGATTGTCTCGCCATAGGCAATCGCCTGCGTGCTGCCGGCGAAATTGTCGCCATAGCGCAGCCGCATCATGTCGAGTGTCTCCTGCGTCGCCAGCACATGGCCGTGACCCGGTCGCGCATGGTCAGAATGGCCGTGGGTAATGACCGCGCGATCCACGGGCCTCACCGGATCGATATGGAAGCCGCCGGGCCTGCAGCACAGACCGGCGGGAACCGGGATAAGGATGTCTTGCGGACGCATCTCGGTTATATAGGTCCGCCTTGGGTTGGTTCGAGTCGTCCTGCGAACGCCCCGCCCTCCGATCGGTTCCCGCCATGCCCGCGCGCTTGTTCATGTCATCCGGCGATATGAACGCCGATCGGCGTTTCGACTATGCGCGCGACCTGCAGATGCGGGGCGATCTGGTGGCGGCGGCCGATCTGTTTGAGCAGGCCACTGATCTGGCGCCGGGCTTTGCCACCGCATGGTTCGTGCTCGGGGAGGTCCGGGAACAGCTGGGTGACACCGCCGGGGCCATCGCCGCGTTTCGCCGCGCGCAGGCCAGCGATCCCGGTGATCGCAACGGTGCTGGTCTGCGGTTGATGCGGCTCGGCGCTGACGATCTTTCGGCCATGCCGGCAACCTATGTGACGGCACTGTTCGATCAATACGCGCCCAAGTTCGACGCGGCTCTGGTCGATACGCTCGGTTATCGCGGGCCGGCCGTGCTGTTGGGCGCCGTGCGTGCCGTATGCGCTGCGACGGATAGGGCGATGCTCTTCCCCCGCGCCATCGATCTCGGCTGCGGCACCGGGCTGGCAGCCGGCGCTTTTGCCGCCTGCACCGGCAGCATCATCGGCATCGACCTGTCGCCGCGCATGATCGAGCGCGCTCATGCCACCGGGCTTTATGCCGAGCTTGAAGTGGCGGAGATCGTCGAGGGTTTATGCCGCCGGTCAGATTGCAGTGTCGAGCTGGTCATCGCAGCTGACGTGCTGATCTATCTGCACGACCTTGCGCCGGTTTTGCGAGAAGCTACGCGCGTGCTGGTTCCTGACGGGCTGCTCGCCTTCACGGCTGAGACCCATGACGGCGACGGTGTCACTCTCGGTGCGGGCTTGCGTTATGCGCAGAGCGAAAATCATCTGCGCGGCCTGATCGCAGCTGCCGGCCTGGCGCTCGTTCATCTTGAACACGTTTCGTCTCGCACGGAACGCAGCGTTGCCGCACCAGGACTGGTGGCCGTCGCGATGAAGCGTCGGCCTTAACGCCGTCGGGGTCAGCCAGGGCGAGTTCGCTGGAGCAATCCAGAAGTCGAAGAGAAAACACGGTCACTTCGTTGCAAGGGCTCCTTGCGATGATGACCGGGCAATGACGTCTGTGAGCGCCAAGCGCCCTCAAACAAAAACCCCGGCCGCGAGGCCGGGGTTTTCGTTTGAGCGGATGTCGCTGGGATCAGTACTTCGCGACGACCGGGCTGTTGAAGTGGTAGTTCAGGCCGGTGCGGAAGATGTGCTCGGTAACCTTGCTGCTGTTGGTCACGCCGGGAGCGACCAGATCGGTGGATTTGCCAAGATCGACATAGAGATATTCGGTCTTGCTGGTCCACTGCGGTCCAAACAGGCCGAGCAGCTTGAACGGGGTTTCGAGGCCAGCGCCGGCGGTCCAGCCGGTCTTGGTGCTCGACAGGTCAGCAACCTGAACGCCGTTGTTGAAGATCTTGGACTTCACGCCGCCATAAGCGAAACCGCCGGTTGCGTAGAACAGGCTGGAGCCGACCGAGTAACCGACGCGGCCACGGACGGTGCCGAACCAGGGCAGCTTGGAGTCGTAGCCAATGGTGCCGAGACCGACGACGGTCTTGTTGTCGCGCTGGCTGGATGCCTGGATATCGGTCTCAAGACCGTAAACCCAGTTCGAAGCCTGCCAGTTGTAACCGATCTGACCGCCACCATTGATGCCGTCCGGATTCAGGCTGAACTGCTCCAGCGGAGCGATGGGAGCTCCCGTCAGAGTCGTACGGTTACGGCCGGTGCCGGAACCGAGGTTGCCGCCGAGATACCAGCCGGTCCAGTTGGCCGCAGCCACGGGGGTGTAAGCGCTGTTGCCGCCGATGCGGTAGTTCAGGCCGACACGGAAGAGGTTTTCACGGATTTCGTTGTTGGTGAACTGGCCAGCGAAGGGCGCGCCGAAGGCGTTCGTCTTGTTGCCGAGGTTCAGATAGAGATATTCGATCTTGCCGGTCCAGTTACCGCCGAGCGCTGCTTCGACGCCGCTGCCGATGGTCCAGCCCGTCGCAGTGCGGTTTTCCGAGAACGCCGTCACGCCGCCTTCGGTGATCGTGCTCTTGATGTTGCCGTAAGCGAAACCGCCGGTGAAGTAGCTGAGAACCGGGCCAGTCGCGAGACCGACGCGGCCACGAACCGTACCGAACCAATCGGACTTCTGGCCGTAGACGGTTGCCGGAGCGACCGAAGCGCCGCCGCCCGTGAGGCCCGAACCCTGGATGTCAGCTTCGAGGCCGTAAACGATCGGGCCGAGCAGCGAGTCGGCCTGCCAGTTGTAGCCGATCTGGCCGCCGCCGAAGCCGCCCTGCGGCGAGACGTACAGCGAGTCGTTGTTGAGGCTGTGGGTGGTGCGGTCGCGACCGATGCCGACGCCGGCGTTCACGCCGATATAGAAGCCGGTCCAGTTGTAAACGGCGACAATCGGCGCCTTGTAGTAAGGGGCCTTGACGGCCATGTCGGCGGCCTGCGCGCTGACGGCGGTGCCGATAATCGCGGCGCTGGCAAGAAGAATACGTTTCATGGTCGACCCCAGTTCAGATTTGAACCGTCAGAATAGGGGAGTCGTGTCGGGTTGGCTGTATCCGGGCGGCCACACTGCCCGACATTGCAACCGCAGAGAGTTCAGCCGGAAAAAGCCAGTTAAATAAGCGTTTAGGTACTGTTGCGCGGGTGCGTGTTCCGTCACGTTTCCGCGCACCAGCGCCCCCGTCGATAGCCCGCCCTGCGGAAAACCTGTTGTAACTGCAAGGGATTGCCAACCCTGCCGCGTCCGCAGAGGATGTCGCACGCCCGCACAGCCGCGATCAACGCGGCGGCGGGTCACAAAAACGCACCCGCAGAAGCGGGTCTCGGGAGAAAACACCAGATGCCTTCACGCCACAGGTCCGTCTTCAAGACCGCAACACTCGCTGCAGTTGTCTCGATATTGGCCCATTCGGCCTTTGCTGCGGACAAGAAATACGATCCGGGTGCCAGCGATACCGAGATCAAGCTCGGCCAGACCATCCCCTACAGCGGCGCCGGTTCCCTTTACGGCGTGATTGGCCGGACCCAGGCCGCCTATTTCCAGATGCTGAACGAGAAGGGTGGCATTAACGGCCGCAAGATCAATTTCATGTCGCTGGACGATGCCTACAGCGCGCCGAAGGCCGTCGAGGCTACCCGCCGGCTTGCCGAGCAGGACGAGGTGCTGGCGCTGTTCGGCTCGCTGGGCACCGCGCCGCAGTCGGCGGTGCAGAAATTCCTCAACAGCAAGAAGATTCCACAACTGCTGCTCAACACCGGTGCGTCGCGCTGGAACAACCCGAAAGAGTTCAAGTGGACCACGCCGGGGCTGCCGATCTATTCGACCGAGGGCCGTATCATCGCGCGCTACCTGATGCAGGCCAGGCCGAACGCCAAGGTCGCGATCCTTTACCAGAACGACGAGTTCGGAAAGGATTTCATGAATTCGTTCAAGGAGATTCTGGCCGAAGCTGGCGGCTCCGCGAAGGTCGTTGCCGAAGCGTCCTATGATCTCACCGACCCGACCATCGACTCGCAACTGATCAATCTGGCTAAATCGGGCGCGGATACGTTCTTCAATATCTCCACCGGCAAGGCGACGTCGCAGTCGATCCGCAAGGTTGCGGAGCTTGGCTGGAAGCCGCTGCATCTGCTGGTATCGACCTCGAGCGGCCGCTCGATCATCAACGCCGCCGGCGCCGAGAACGCCAAGGGCATCGTTGCGATGACCTATACAAAGGAAGTCGGCAGCGAGAAATGGAAGGACGATCCGGATGTCCTCGCCTTCCAGGAGCTGCGTAAGAAGTATCTGCCCAATGTCGATCCCGACAATACCATCGCATTCCAGGGCTATTCGCAGGGCGTGACCATGGCGGAGATCCTGCGCCGCTGCGGCGACGATCTCACCCGCGAGAACGTGCTCAAGCACGCCACCAATCTGGAAGGCTATCGCGCGCCGGTGTTCCTGCCGGGCATCACCTACGGCTTCACGTCGACCGACTACACCACCATCAAGGCGCTCTATGTCGGCACCTTCAACGGCACCGATTGGGATCTGTCGGACAAACCTGTCAGCCAGTAAAGCGCGTATTTTAAAGTAACGACCATCCCCGGCGACACGCCGGGGATGGTGACGACCAATCGGACTCGCAAAGAGCCGGATCAAAAATCATCAGGGAGAAAACGCTATGAACAAGGGACTATTTGCGTCTGCGGCGCGGGTCGCCGTCGTCGTGTTGCCGCTGACTGTGACGGCCGCTGTTGCCGCCGACAAGAAATACGATCCAGGCGCCAGCGATACTGAAATCAAGATTGGGCAAACCATTCCGCATAGCGGCCCCGGTTCGCTGTATGGCGTGCTCGGTCGTGTCGGCGAAGCCTATTTCCAGAGTTTGAACGAGAAGGGCGGCATCAACGGCCGCAAGGTCAAGTTCCTCACGATGGACGATTCCTACAGCGCGCCGAAGGCGGTCGAGGCGACGCGTCGCCTTGTCGAGCAGGATGAAGTGCTCGCGCTCTACGGCTCGCTCGGCACGGCGCCGCAAACGGCCGTACATAAATATCTCAATTCCAAGGGCGTGCCGCAACTGCTGCTCAACACCGGCGCATCGAAGTGGAACGATCCGAAGAACAACAAATGGACCATGGCCGGGCTGCCGCTGTATCCGACCGAGGCGCGCATTCTCGCCAAGTATGTCGTCAGCATGAATCCGAATGCGAAAGTGGGAATCCTCTATCAGAACGACGATTTCGGTCGGGATTTCCTGGGACCGTTCAAGGATGAACTCGCGAAAGCCGGCGGCACTGCCAAGGTGGTCGCCGAGGTGACCTATGATCTCACCGATCCCACGATCGATTCGCAGCTGATCAATCTCGCCAAATCCGGTGCCGATGTTTTCTATAACATCACCACCGGCAAGGCGACGTCGCAGTCGATTCGCAAGGTGGTCGAGCTCGGCTGGAAGCCGCTGCAGTTGTTGTCCGCGGGCTCCACCGGCCGATCGATCCTGGAGGCGGCAGGGCTGGAAAACGCCAAGGGAATCGTCTCGATTGCCTATGGCAAGGATATCGGCTCGCCGCTTTATGCCAAGGATCCCGACATCGTGGCTTTTGAGGCACTGCGGGCGAAATATCTGCCCACGGTGGCCGCCGACAACTCGATCGCCTTCTTCGGCTATGGTCAGGCCGTGTCCATGGCCGAGATACTGCGCCGCTGCGGCGATGACCTCACGCGCGCGAATGTCCTGAAGCAGGCCATCGGTCTCAACGGCTTCCGCGCTCCGCAAATGCTGCCAGGGGTGAGCTACAGCTATACCAACGACAACTATGTGCCGATGGCGACTCTCTATACCCAGCGGTTCGACGGCAAGGACTGGATCATCTCAGATAAGTCGGTGACGCAGTAGCGTCGCCGGCCTCTCCGTCATTGCAGGGCCCGGGAAAGCTGGCAAGCCGGTTTTCTCGACCTCGCAATGACGGTGGTGAATGCCTAGTTGTCTCATGTGCCGCCCCGTAAATCCGTCGCCAAACCCGATCTGCTGCCCGATCACTTCCTGCGCTGGTTTGGCATGCGCGGCTGGTCGCCGCGCGAACATCAATTGGCGCTGCTGCAGAAGGCGCGCGACGATCGCTCGGCATTGCTGATCGCGCCGACCGGCGCGGGCAAGACGCTGGCCGGCTTCCTGCCGACGCTGGTGGAACTGAGTGCGGCTCATCTTAACCTCTCCCCGCTTGCGGGGAGAGGTCGGCTCGACCGCAAAGCGGACGATCCGGGGGAGCGTGAGCCTAAAGCTGAAACTTCGGAGACGCCCTCGACTCCCCCTCATCCGTCGCGGACTGCGCGGGAAGAAGGAAAGAGCGCGCTGGTATCGATGGGCCGGGATATCCGTCGCACCGGCGGCCTGCACACGCTCTACATTTCCCCGCTGAAAGCCCTCGCGGTCGACATCGCGCGCAATCTGGAAACGCCGATCGCGGAGATGCAGCTCCCGATCAAGGTCGAGACCCGCACCGGCGACACGCCAGTGTCGCGCCGCGCGCGGCAGCGGCGTTATCCGCCGGACATCCTGCTGACCACGCCGGAACAGCTGGCCTTGCTGCTGTCGTCCGACGATGCGCCGTTTCTGTTCTCATCACTCAAGCGCGTCGTGCTCGACGAGCTGCACGCGCTGGTGACCTCGAAGCGCGGCGATTTGCTGTCGCTCGGACTCGCCCGGCTGTGGAAACTGGCGCCTGACATGCGGGCCATCGGCCTGTCGGCGACGGTGGCCGAGCCGGAATCGCTGGCGCGCTTCCTCGTGCCGCAGCCCGTCGGCGAGAGCGTCTCCGCCGATATCGTTGTCGCCGGCGGCGCGGCCGAGCCGGTGGTCGAAATGCTCGACACCAGGGAACGATTGCCCTGGGCCGGCCATTCCGCGCGCCATGCGCTCGGCGAAATCTACGAGCTCATCAAGGCCAACAGGACCACTCTGGTCTTCGTCAATACCCGCAGCCAGGCCGAGATGCTGTTCCAGGATCTCTGGCGCATGAATGACGACAATCTCGCCATCGCCTTGCATCACGGCTCGCTCGATGTCGCGCAGCGTCGCAAGGTCGAGGACGCAATGTCCGCCGGTAGATTGCATGGTGTGGTCTGTACCTCGTCGCTCGATCTTGGCGTCGACTGGGGCGATGTCGATCTCGTTGTCAATGTCGGCGCTCCCAAGGGCGCGTCGCGGCTGATGCAGCGGATCGGCCGCGCCAATCACCGCATCGATGAAGCCTCGCGCGCCGTGCTGGTGCCGGCCAATCGATTCGAAGTGCTGGAATGTCGTGTCGCCATCGATGCCGTCGCCGAGAATGCGCAGGACACGCCGCCGTTGCGGACCGGCTCGCTCGATGTGCTGGCGCAGCACGTGCTCGGCTGCGCTTGCGGCGCACCGTTTCGCGCGGATGATCTGTATGGCGAAGTACGCTCGGCGGCGCCTTATGCCGAACTGTCGCGTGTCGACTTCGACGACACCGTGGAGTTCGTGGCGTCCGGCGGCTATGCGCTGAAAATCTACGAACGTTTCGCCCGCATCAAGCAGGACGCCTCGGGCAAATGGCGCGTCACCAATCCGAAGGTGCGCCAGATGTATCGCATGAATGTCGGCACCATCGTCGAGGATACGATGCTGAAGGTGCGGCTGGTGCGGTCGCGCAGCAGCGGGCAAGGAAAAGGCAAAGGCGCGACCGGAGCGATCGCGCGCGGCGGCCGCATGCTCGGCCAGATCGAGGAATACTTCATCGAAGGCCTCGTGGTCGGCGACACTTTTGTTTTCGGCGGCGAAGTCGTGCGCTATGAATCGCTGGTCGAGGATCAGGTCTATGTCTCGCGCGCCCATGACAAGGACGCCAAGGTGCCGTCCTATATGGGCGGCAAGTTTCCGCTCTCGACCTACCTCGCCGAACGCGTGCGCAAGCTGCTGGACGACAAGCGTGCCTGGAAAGGCCTGCCCGACCAGGTCCGCGAATGGCTATCGCTGCAGGCCCATGTCTCGCATGTGCCCGGCACGCGTGAATTGATGGTGGAGACGTTCCCGCGCGCCGACAAGCATTACCTCGTCTGCTATCCGTTCGAAGGCCGCCTCGCGCATCAGACGCTAGGCATGCTGCTGACGCGGCGGCTGGAACGCGCGCGGGCGCGGCCGCTGGGCTTCGTCGCCAATGAATATGCGCTGGCGATATGGGGCCTTGGGGACACGTCCCATATGATCCGGCAGGGCAGGCTCGATCTTGCCGCGCTGTTCGATCCCGACATGCTCGGCGACGATCTCGAAGCCTGGCTCGCGGAATCGGCGCTGATGAAACGCACGTTCCGCACCTGCGCGGTAATCTCGGGGCTCATCCATACCCGTTTCACCGGCGAGGAGAAATCGCGCCGTCAGGTGCTGTTCTCGACGGACCTGATCTACGACGTGCTGCGCAAGCATCAGCCCGATCACGTGCTGCTGCGCGCAGCGCGCGCCGACGCCGCGACGGGATTGCTGGACATTCGGCGATTAAGCGACATGCTGACGCGCATTCAGGGTCGTATCATTCATCGGGAACTCGATCGCGTGTCCCCGCTGGCGGTCCCGGTGATGCTGGAAATCGGCCGTGAAGCGGTCTACGGCGAGGCGTCGGACGAGCTCCTGGCGGAAGCGGCCGAGGAACTCGTGAAGGAGGCGACTGGATCACCTTGATTCCCAGCGGGTAGGATGGGCAGAGCGTCTTCGCGAAACCCATCACGGCGGTGCTTCTCATTGATGGGTTTCGCAAAGGCTCTACCCATCCTACAAGAGACCATGCTCACCGAATCGATCAGTGTGGAAACAAGTTCCGTCAGCATCGCCGGCGTCACGCTGGCTGCGGACCTGTCGGGCGCCTTGTATTGGGACGAGCAGAAACTGCTCGTGGTGTCCGATCTGCATCTCGAAAAGGGATCGAGCTATGCCAATCGCGGCGTGCTGCTGCCGCCCTACGATACGATCGCAACACTCGGTCGCCTTGGTGCCGTGATCGCGCGTCACGATCCGCGCATCGTGATTGCGCTGGGCGACAGCTTCCACGACCGTGACGCCCATGAGCGGCTGTCGCCGGCCAATCGCGAGGTGCTGTCCGCATTGCAGTTGCGTCGTGACTGGGTCTGGATATCCGGCAATCACGATCCCGCATTGCCGCCTGATCTCGGCGGCACCGTCGCTGAAGAAGTGGCCATCGGCCCGATCACCTTCCGTCATGAACCGACCGGTGCTGCAGGCGAGATTGCCGGTCACCTGCATCCAAAGGCGCGCGTCAGCACGCGCGGTCGCGCCGTCGAACGTCGTTGTTTTGCGAGCGACGGCACCCGCGCAGTGATGCCGGCCTTCGGCGCCTATACCGGCGGGCTCAACATCCGCGATGCGGCATTCGCGCGAATCTTCCAGACCCTCGGTTTCGTTGCCCATGTGCTCGGCGACCGCCGCATGCACGCCATCGCAGCGTCGCGCTGCTGCTAGAGCGACATTTCGCGCATCTCGTACATCGTCATTCTAGCCGTCCAGGAGAAGGCGAACCTGCGGGATTTCCAGGATGGCAGACTCCCTTGCGGGCTGTCTGTTGACGAGATGGTCGATGAGATCCCCGGTCGTGGAGCCACGGGTCAGCATCAGGCACGTTGCGTCATCAGCGCGCGTGGCGTGCCAAACGCCGGGACGCATGCAGATTCCGACGCCAGGAGACAGGCGATACGCGCGGAGGGTCGACAGGTCCGGCTCCTGGTTTGCGTCACTCAAACAAAGGATCTGAACGATCTCTTTCGTGAGAGGTACGACCGCCTGCTGGGTCAGGTGATGGACTTCGAGCTTTGAGACAAGCGGACTGTTGTCGCGATATTCCACCCACAGGACCTCGGTGTCGCCTCCCGTGCCGGCATCAAAGAAGTGTTCGTGCCAGAAATCGCTGGCCGGGCTTCGAAAACTGACCACGTCTTTTTTGAGCGGATCGGTTTTGCCGAGCACCCACCCGAAGGGTTCGAACGATGTGGGGCTCAGAGTCTCAACGGTAACAGCGTTGGATGTCGGCATGGAGGGCTCCTGAGGCTCGTGTCCGAAGCATGGCTTCATGGCCCTGCAAACCGACGAATATCTAAAAGGAAGATCCGGCCTTACGCCGCCTTTGCCTGCACCGTATCGCAGAATTCGGCGAGGTGGTCGGCAAGCCGCAGCGTTGCCGGGCTCGCGTCGGGGGCGGCCATCAGCGTCACCTCAGTCTGGTCGATCGGCGCGAAGCCTTCTTTCGCCGTCAGGATGCGATGGTCAGGCTGGATAGCCATGTCGGACAGGATACTGAGGCCAAGTCCGGCGGCGACCGCGGCCTGGATGCCGGCGAGGCCGGAGCTCGTATAGGCCATGTGCCAACTGCGGCCTGCCGCCTCGATGGCATGGATCGCGCGGGTCCGGTAAAGGCAGCCGGCGGGAAAGCCGATCAGCGGGACCGACCGGATGGCGGGGTCGATCGGATGCGCCTTGCTCGTGACCCAGTGGATCCGCTCGGGCCAAACCGCAATGCCACCTTTCTCGCCGGCGGCGCGCTTGAACAGTGCCAGGTCGAGTTCGCCGCGTTCGAGATCGCGGCGCAAATACGTGCTCTGGTCGGCGCGCACGTCGAGCCGCAGGCCGGGCCGCGACCGCGAAAAATTCGCCAGCAATTCGGTCAGGCGATAGGCCGCAAAATCCTCGGGGATGCCCAGCCTGACAGCGCCTTCATTGGTCGGCCGGGCCAGCACGTCGCGGGCTTCCTCCGCCAGCGCCAGCAGCCGTCGCGCATAGGACAGGAGCCGCTCGCCGGCCTCGGTCGGCGTCACGTCCTTGCCGGTCCGGTTCAGCAGCGGCTGGCCGATATCCTCTTCCAGCCGCTTGATTTGCTGGCTGACGGTGGATTGGGTGCGGTGAACGCGCTCGCCGGCGCGGGTAAAGCCGCGAGCATCGACCACCGAGACGAAGCTGCGAAGGAGTTCGAGATCCAGCATCGGCTTTCCATTCGTTTTTCAACTGATAACGAGTGTATCATTTAATTTCCAAATGAGAAGACGGGCGCATAGACCAGCGGGAAAGGAGATTTCCGATGTCCCTCGCGCCGTCAGTCGCGGTTCCCCGTGCTGCCTTCAATCCGCTGCCGATCTATATCGGCATCTTCTGTCTGCTTTGGAGTTTCTCCTTCGTCGCAGGGAAGATCGCCGTCACCGATTGCCCGCCGCTCATTCTGCTCGCCGCGCGGTTCTCGATTGCGGGTGTTCTGATCCTTGGCATTTCTGCCCTGCGCCGGGATGCCTGGTCGCTGTCCTGGCGCGATGTCGCGGCCTACGCCGTCATCGGCCTCGCCAATAACGCGTTGTACCTCGGCCTTGGCTATACCGGCCTGCAAACCATCTCCGCCGGTCTCGGCGGCCTGGTCGTCAGCGCCAACCCGGTGTTTACGGCTGTGTTCGCGGCATTGTTGCTGAAGGAGCCGCTCACCGGACGCAAGGTTGCCGGGCTCTTGCTCGGCATCGCCGGCGTCGCCTCGATCGTCTGGCACCGCATATCGGTCGGCACCGACAGTGCGCAGGGCATCGTATTCACGCTGGCATCGCTGGCGTCCATCGTGACCGGGACCATCCTGTTCAAGCTGCTGGCACCGAAGGGCAGCCTGTGGCTCGGCAACGGCGTGCAGAATCTTGCGGCTGGCGTGGTGCTGATCCCGGTGGCGCTCACATTTTCCGATATTGGCGCGATCGTGCCGAGTGCGCGGTTGGTCGGCTCGTTTGCATTCCTGACACTGGGTGGTTCTATCCTCGGCTATCTGCTGTGGTTTCATCTCCTGAAGACCTGCGGCGCCACCGCTGCCAGTGCCTATCACTTCCTGATGCCGCCCCTCGGCATGCTGTTCGCCTGGATGGTGCTCGGCGAGCATGTTGAAGGTCGCGATCTCCTGGGGATCGTCCCGGTCGCCCTCGGTATCTATCTCGTCACCAGACCGGCCGCTTCACCAGCACCCCTGCGACAGGAGTAGTTCATGTCCCTCGCCATCACCCTCATCGGCGGCCCCACCGCGCTGATCGAAATCGACGGCTTCCGGTTGCTCACCGATCCGACCTTCGATCATCCGGGCGCTTACAAGCTGCCGCATGTCACGCTGGAAAAGCTCGTCGGTCCCGCGATCTCCGCTGCGCAAGTCGGTGCGGTTGACGTGGTGCTGCTCAGTCACGATCAGCACTCCGACAATCTTGATAATTCCGGGCGCGATTTCCTGCGCCACGCGCCGCGCACGCTGACAACCGTTGCGGGCGCCAGGCGCCTCGGTGGGGATGTCGAAGGTCTCGCGCCATGGGACTGCACCGAGCTTGCAGGCAAGGATGGTCGATCGCTGACGATCACCGCAACGCCGGCGCGTCATGGGCCGGCCGGCATCGAGCCGCTGTCAGGCGATGTCATCGGATTTGTGCTGAGCTCGAACGCGCCGGGGATCAGACCGATCTACATTACAGGCGACACCGTCTGGTTCGATGGCGTGGCCGAGGTCGCGCGGCGTTTTCCGGCCGGCGTGGTGCTGCCCTTTGCCGGCGCGGCGCAAACCCGCGGGCCATTTCATCTCACCATGGATACCAATGACACGATTGAGACGGCGCGCGCGTTTCCCGATGCGACGATTGTGCCGGTGCACACCGATGGATGGGCGCATTTCAAACAGACCGCCGGCGACCTGCGCGCATCTTATGACACGCTGGGCTTCGGGGAGCGTTTGCGTATCCTCGAACCGGGTGTGCGGACCTTGATCTAGCCCATTGCCAGTTCCTGATTCGGAACGTTAGCTGCGACGGCACGTTGCCAAACGGTGAGATGGCAGGGACCAGATGTCGGAGCAGTCCAGCGCGAAGCTTGATGGTCAGGAGGCTGAAGCTGCTGACCCGAAGGGCTTTCTGAAACGTCTCGGCCCTGGTCTGATCACCGGCGCCTCCGACGACGATCCGTCCGGCATTGGTACCTATAGCCAGGCCGGAGCGCAGCTCGGCTACGGCATCGGCTGGACCATGCTGTTGACCTTTCCGCTGATGGTCGCGATCCAGGAAATTTCCGGACGCGTCGGCAGCGTGACCGGTCGTGGCATTTCCGGGAATGTCTGCCGGCATTATCCGGCGCCGCTGCTGCATTTCATCGTGTCGCTCCTGTTCATCGCCAACACCATCAACATCGCAGCCGATCTCGGTGCCATGGCCGACGCTACCAAGCTGCTCATTGGCGGTCACGGCATCGTCTATGTCGTGCTGTTCGGGGTGCTTTCGGTGGGAGCGCAGATTTTCTTCGACTACAAGCGCTATGTCTCGGTGCTGAAGTGGCTGACGCTGTGCCTGTTCTCGTATGTTGCCGCGCTTGCCGTGGTGAAGGTCGACTGGGGCGCAGCTATATCGGGCATCCTGCTGCCTCAGATGACCTGGAGCGGCTCGTATCTCACCACCGTGGTCGCCATCCTCGGAACGACGATTTCGCCGTATCTATTCTTCTGGCAGGCCTCGCAAGAGGCGGAGGACGAGCGCATCGATCCGGACAAGGATCCGCTCATCGAAAAGCCGCTCGGCGCGGCAATGGAATTCTCCCGCATTCGCGCCGATACCATCGTCGGCATGGCATTTTCGAACCTGATCGCGCTGTCGATCATCATCACGGCCGCGGCCACGCTGAATGCCACCGGCAAGACCGATATCGAGACCTCGGCGCAGGCGGCTGAAGCCTTGCGTCCGGTCGCCGGAGTATTCGCGGAATGGATCTTTGCGCTGGGCATTGTCGGCACCGGTCTGCTGGCGATCCCGGTGCTTGCAGGTTCCACCGCCTATGCCGTCGGCGAAGGACAGCGCTGGCGCGTCGGCCTCGATCGCAAGCCACGCGAGGCCGTGGCGTTCTACAGTGTGCTGGCACTGTCGGCGACGATCGGTATCGCGCTGAATTTCACCTCGATCAACCCGATCTCGGCGCTGTACTGGAGCGCCGTCATCAACGGCGTACTGGCCGTTCCGGTGATGGTGCTGCTGATGGTGATGTCGCGCCGCAAGGATGTGATGGGCGATTTTGTCATCAAAGGCCCGCTGCACTGGCTCGGTTGGCTGTCGACTGCAGCAATGGCGCTCAGCGTCGTGGCGATGGGCGTAGGTGTCTTCCTGTAGGATGGGTTTCGCTTCGCTCTACCCATCCTGCGGTCTGTGAGCTTTCAATCCCGCC